>CABTZA010000163.1 GCA_902489225.1 uncultured Collinsella sp. | reverse complement strand
GTCTCGTATGCCGCCTTCTGCTTGAAAAAATCATCCAAGTCGGCACCCGCGGTACTGATCTCGCGATAGCGAATCTCACGCACCGTCGCACCGTCACCCCGAGCAGCCAGGCGGTTCTCAACGAGCTGACGCAGGTTGGGCTTCTTGTTGCCCACCATAATGTCGTCGGAACTAAAATCGCGGATCATGCGACTGATACGGCAGAACGCCGGCGTCACCACGATGTCGTCGGCCAGCACGTCGAGCAGTTCTTCCTCGGTATAGGGGCGCCACTCGCCACGCTCGTAACAGCCCACCAGACGCGAGCCCTCGATGAGCGCGCACGGGTAGACCTTGACCTCGTCGGGCATAAAAGCGCCCTCGGTCATAAAGCGCTCGTAGTCGCGTTTATCCCCCTCGGGCGTGGCGCCCAGCAAGTTAAGCATAAAGTGAGCGTGGATCTTAAAGCCAAACAGGCGCGCAAGCGAAAACGCCCGCTCGATCTGAGCCACCGAAATGCGACGCTCGTTGATATCGAGCAAATGCTGGTCGAGGCTCTGGATGCCCATCTGAATCTTGGTGCAACCCAGGCGGCGGATAAGCGTGAGGGCCTGCGGCGTTACGGCATCGGGGCGCGTCTCGATAACGAGCCCCACCACGCGATGCTTCGCCGTCTCGTTGATGCGCTGCTGACGCTCAAGCTCCTCCATCGTTGCCGTCTGCCACTCGGCAACCTCGCCCCACGGCGTACCGGGGCCGTACAGACGACGCACCGCGCGGTTATACCCACCCACGGCAGCATCCACACGCTCCTGCTCGTCGGCAACGCCGGCAGCAAGCTCAGCCTCGTCTGTCGCAATGCCGGCAGCCCGATAGCGCTCGCGACGCTCCGCCACCACCGGCGGCAGCGCATCGGCGGGCGCGTCATCGAGCAGGCGCCCCGCCTCGGCACGGCTGATGCCCGGACGCGCCAACATGGGGTTAGCCGCCACACCAGCCACGGCATCGTCATTGAGCGCGCGGAAGAGCTCCAACATAAACCACGCCTGATACCCTTGCGGATAGTCGCTCCAGGTGCCACCAAGCACGATGAGCTCAATCTTATCGGTTGCGTGCCCCATCTGCGAAAGCGCGGTCAGACGAGCGCTCACCTGCAGATACGGGTCAAAGCAATTTTGCTCCGCACGGGCGCACGCCGGCTCGGCGTGCAGGTAGCTTTTGGGCATGCGCAGATCGTTGGGACAAAACAGGCAATCGCCCGAGCATGGCCAGGGCTTGGTGATAACGGTAATGGTCGCCACGCCCGAAGCCGTGCGACGAGGCTTCATACGCAGCACCTGCAGCAGTCGACGCTCCAGCTCGGCATCGACATTCCACCCAGCCCAACGAGCCGGCTCCTCACGTTTTACCCGCTGGTAGAACGGCAGCAGACGGCGCTTGGCCAAATCGCGTTTGTCGGCACCCTCACGGCGCGCCTCGGCATGTATCAGTTTGACGAGCGCTTTGTCGTCCACGGTCTCGCCGCGACGCAGAGCCTCGAGTATGTTCAAGATAATCTGTTCCATGACCCCATTGTAAAGGCAAAGGCGCCGGAGCCCGTCACGGCTCCGGCGCCTCCATCAAACAGCGCAGCTATGGTATATAAGTCTTCGATAACCGCCCGTCACTCTGAATCAAATGACATGTCGCCCGAACCGACCTCAAAACGATACGTAGCAGACTTATCGCCGTTATCGAATTCAAGATTCAAAATGGTCTCGCCGTCGTAGCCAAGCGGAAGGAAATCGCTCTCGAAGTCGCCGCTGCCCAAGGTAAGGCTCGCCTTAAAGCCCGTCGAGTTCGGAACCATCATCTCCACATCGCCCGAGCCCACACTCACGTCCATCGACTTCGCGGGGGCCTGGTAGAGCTCGAACGTCACATCGCCCGAACCGACCTCAGCACTGAGCGCATCAGTCACGCTGCCCGCAAACTCTACATCTCCCGCACCCAGGAAAAGGTCGAAACCATCACAGGTGACACCGGCAATCTGCAGATCACCCGAGCCCACGTGCGCGTTGACTCCCTTCAGATGTTCGGCAACACGGCGCGGCAGCTCGACCGTGACCGAGCGATCGATTGCCTTACCGTCATCACTTCCAAACTGGGAAACCTTGAGCGTCGAGTCCTCGACGGATGCGATGTTCTGCGTCGCGGCCTTGGAGGCATCCATACCATTGGCAACGCGTCCCCGCTCGATAACGCGAGCCTTGTTACCATCAATAACCTTGACGTCCACCGTAGCCGCATCGATATCGAAATCGAGGTAGCGAAACTCATCGGCATCAAAGGTCGTGCACGAAAGCTGCTGAGGCCGAGCGGAATAGCTGCCGTCATCCAAAAGATCGTCATCGTCAAACATATCGTCAAAATCAGACAAATGGCCAGATAGAATACCGGCCGTACGCACCATATCGGAATGAGCCAATAGCCGCGAAGTGCCAAAGACAAGCCCGATGATGAGCACAAACGCTCCGATGCCGACGCCCAAGCGTACCTTGGATTCATGCGAAAGCTTCATCATTCACCACCCTCTTTGGCAATCGGCGCAGCGGTAGTCGCGGTAGCCACGTCAGTATCAACCGGAGCGGAAACATTCTGAGCCCTAGCGACCGCCGGTGCCGGGCCAACCTGAATATCCCCACGCGCCCAATCACCATCGAGCGCACGTGCCACCCAGTGATAGATGGGAATCGTAAAGAAGATCAGTGCGGCAAAGGGGCCGGCACCAAACAGGAACATCAGCAAAAAGAACAGCAGCCAGCACACGGCCCAATACGGGAACGACTGGAACGGGCCCTTCACCGGAGTCGAGCCAACTGCGCCGCCACTCGTCACCTGCGCCGTAGCAGCATTGGCGGCCTGCGCACTCCAGCTTGCCGCTTGTGCCGCCTTGGCCGCAGCATCACTCGCCTGTGTTGCCGCCTCGGTGGCGCGCGCCGCCGCCTCATGGGTGCGGGCACGTTCCGCCGCCTCGGCCTCGCGCTGACGGGCGCGGTCCTCGTTCTCAAACTCGATATCGTCCTCGATCTCGTCGCTCGGATTGAGCAGCTCGTCCAGGCTCACGCCATAGAGCTTGGCGAGCGAGATCAAGTTCTCAGTATCGGGCGAGCTCTCCGCGCGCTCCCACTTACTGACCGCCTGGCGCGACAGCCCTAACTTTCGCGCCAGCCCTTCTTGGCTAAAGCCCTTGCTGCGACGAAGGTCGGCGAGCCGCTGCGCAGTTTCTACATTCATGGTTCCTCCTATGTGATGCCAGCCGTGCCGCCGGACCGTTTTTGTTCTTAAGGCGCCTTGCACAGTTAAAAATCTATCCGCCACCGCCAAAAGCATGCCACCTATTCTAGTGAGATTTTTGACAACCGGCGGTTGCGGGTGCATATGAGCTGCGGAAATGTGTCCAAACAAAGCAATGACCCGTAGCTTGGTTGTCCCCGTTGCGGCGTTAACGGTAGTATGGTCGTACTGTTTATTCCGCACCGCCAACGGAGGGAGTTCCGCGCCGTGAACCGCGATTTCGCCTCATCGCTTATCCAGCTCAACAATACGTTCTATCGCGAGCACTCCGCCTCCTTCTCCGATACGCGCCAGGCCCCGTGGCCCGGCTGGGTGCGCACAATGGATATCGCGCTCGAACAGCTCGACGTCGCCACGATCGAGCATCCCGTCCGCGTCTTCGATCTTGCCTGCGGCAATATGCGATTCGAGAACTTTGCCGCCGGCGGCGCACTTGCCGCCAAGGGCGTCGATGGCGCAAACCCCTCGGCAGATGCCAGCTGCCCGTTTGAGTTCTATGGTGTTGACTCGTGTCAGGATTTGGCTATCGATGCGCACGGTCACGCCCTGCGCATTCCCAACCTGCACTTCCAGGAACTCGACGTGCT
>CABTZA010000162.1 GCA_902489225.1 uncultured Collinsella sp. | reverse complement strand
CCAAAACCACCACAAAGGGGACAGGCACCTTTGTGGTGGTTTTGCCGAGTTTGATAGGTTTCTAGAAAGGCTTTCGGACTGTGAAGGATTCCGACCTCTCCACAACGGCTGCGCGCGACGCTGCCCGCATCGTCTGGTTTAAGCGCTATCCCGCCAAGCAGACGCTCATCGCATTTTTGCTCGCGCTGTTGGCGACCACGGCGTTTTCCATCGATCCCGCCCCGGTGTCGAGCAACGCAGTCTTGGCGATTGACCCCAAAGCCTCGGGCATGCTGTACGTGTGTTACGAGGTGCTCCTCTCGTTTGCCGGCCATACCGACGCGGTCATGCTGCTTGCGCTTGCCTGCCTGCTCACGCTGCCGTTTCGCTACGTATTCTTTGGCCGCGGCGACGCTTGGCGTCCCTCGGTGGTCCTTCCGTCGCTGTTCTTTGCCGTCTGCATGGTGTTTGGCCGCAGCTACGACCTCACCGACTCGGCCGAGATTGTCCTTGGCGACAAGGCCCGCATCATCTGCGCCTGGATAGGCGGTGCGGGCTGGATGCTCTTGGCGGTCGTTGCCTTCTACCTCGCCTTTGAGTGTCTAGATTGGTTGAGCTCTCGGCGCATTCCGTTTTCTGAAGCGCACTTTGGCCGCGTATGGCGTGTGGCTCACGCCGTGCTCTCGGTCCATCCCTTTGCCGGGCCCTTCCTGGTGCTTATGGTCGCCTGGGCGCCCACGCTCATCGCTTCGCTGCCCGGCCTTTTTATGGGAGACACGGGTGCGCAGATTCGCCAGTGGTTCAACTACCCCAACGGCACGAGTGACTACCTGCGTCTGCTCAACCCCAATGTGTTGCTCAACGGACATCATCCCGTGGTGCACACGGCTATCATCGGTTCGTACGTCCAGCTGGGGCTTTCACTGTTCAACAGCGCCAACGCGGGCCTCATCATCTATACCTGCGCTCAGTTCGTCATTACGGCCGCCTGCATGGCCTATTCAATCTCGTCGCTGCGCAAGCTGGGCGTGAGCCTGCCGGTTCGCGGTGCGATCCTGCTGTTCTTTGTGTTTATGCCCATGTTCTCCAACTACGCGGCCTTGCTTACCAAAGACGTGCTGTTTGCCGACGCGTTTTTGATGCTGTTGGTGCAGACCGTGAAGCTCGTGGCCTGCGGCCTGCCCCGTCGCGATGCCAATGCCGAGCGTGCAGGCGAACAGAGGCCTATGCTCTTTGCGCGCCATGATTGGCTGCTGCTCGCTCTGGGTGCCATGGGTTCCACGTTTCTGCGCAACGGCGGCCTGGTGTTTCCCCTGGCGGCATGCGTAATCGCGGCAGCTTTTTGCGCATGGGACGTGCATGTGGCTCGTCGTGCAGCCAAGCAGGCTGGTGCTGCGCCTTCGGGCGCCACCCCGCGTTTCCGCTGGGTGGGAGTTCTTGCGGTGCTTGCACTCTGCCTTGCCTCTAATATGTACTTCACCAAGGTCTTTATGCCGGCACACGACATCACGCCTGGTTCCAAGCGCGAAATCCTCTCGATTCCGTTCCAGCAGACGGCTCGTTTTGTCCAAAAGCACGACGGCCTCAACTCGGGCGTCAACCCCACGGTTAAGGAGGACGGCACCATCGTGGAGGCTCCTTGCGACGGCTTGGTGACCGACGAAGAGCGTGCCGTGATCGACCGTGTGCTCAAGTACGAGAACCTGGGCCGCCGTTACAACCCGGATAAGTCGGACGCCGTCAAAAATTGCTTTAACGAGTACGCCTCGCAGGAGGACATCAAGGCCTATTTTGAGGTGTGGGCCCAGATGTTCAAAAAGGACCCCGGGTGCTATATCTCGGCGCTCATCAATAACTACTATGGGTATTTTTATCCGAGCGCTCGCGACGCATGGGTCTACAGCACGGCGCGCAGTGCCGAGATCATGGCGAAGCCCGATAACCTCAAGTACTTCGACTTCCATCCGGTCGATAGCAAGGTTGTGCGCTGGTGCGACCACCTGATCAACCTGTATCGCGTGGCAGTACAACGCATCCCGTTTATCTCGCTCACCATGAGCTCGGCCACCTATGTGTGGATCATGATCGCCGTGGTGGTCTATCTGCTACGTCGTCATTCGTGGCGCGGGCTGGCCATTTGGGTGCCGCTGCTGGGCGTGCTTGCCGTGTGCCTGATTGGCCCGTGCAACGGCTCGACCTACATGCGCTACCTGTATCCGGTCATCGCCTGCATGCCCTTCGCCATCGGCGCCACCGTCACCCGCAGCGACTTCCTCTGGTCCTAACTTGGTGCATTGGGGGTCAGGTTTCTTTGCACCAAAGGGGCCATCATCACGACGCCTTCATTTTGGGGTTTATCTCGCAGGCCAGTAGGTATATCATAACGACGTTTGTTTATATTGCCCGAGCATCTGCGCTGGGCTTTAGGTCGAAACCGATAGGAGACACGTATGTCCGGACACTCTAAGTGGGCCACAACCAAGCATCGTAAGGGCGCGCAGGACGCCAAGCGTTCCGCCCTCTTCTCCAAGCTGAGCCGCAACATCACCGTTGCTGCCCGTCTCGGCGGTGACCCGCTGCCCGAGAACAACGCCAGCCTCGCCGCTGCCGTTGCCAAGGCCAAGGCTCAGTCCATGCCTAAGGACAAGATCAAGTCCGCTATCGACAAGGCTTTTGGTTCGGGTGCTGACGCTGCCGTCTACGAGAACATCGTGTACGAGGGCTACGGTCCCGCCGGTGTCGCCGTCTACGTCGACTGCCTGACCGACAACCGCAACCGTACCGCCGCTGATGTCCGTTCCGCCTTCTCCCACGCTGGTGGCAACCTTGGCACCTCCGGCTCCGTCGCCTTCCAGTTTGAGCGCAAGGGCCAGATCGTCGTCGCCAAGGAGATTCTGGACGAGAACGCCAAGAAGGAGACCATGATCGCCAACGGTGCTGCCGGTGACGAGGATGAGTTCATGATGGCCATCGCCGAGGCCGGTGGCGAGGACTACGAGGACGCCGGCGAGGAGTGGATCGTCTGGACTACTGCCAACGAGGTCATGGCTGTCTCCAAGGCGCTCGAGGAGCAGGGCGTCCAGGTCAAGGGCTCCGAGACCACCATGGTCCCGACCACCCCGACCGAGGTCTCCGGCGCCGACGCCAAGAAGGTTCAGCGCCTCATCGACCGTCTTGAGGAGCTCGACGACGTCCAGGATGTTTACAGCACCATGGACATGACCGACGAGGTCATCGCTGCCCTCGAGGAGGAGTAGTGCCCGCACGGGTTAAGCCGTGCATATCTGGGCATAATGAAGCGAGCATGCAAGCCTCGTGGAATAGATGAGCCGGATCCGCGTGCGTAGAGCACCGGACCCGGCTCTTTTATAATGATGCGAACCGTTTTGCATTTCGAGAGCCGAGATTTGAAGGGAGCGCCGCGTGCGCGTACTCAAACGAGCCCTAGCGATCGTGTACCTTGCCGCTACCATCGTGGCGCTGGGTACGCTTGTCTGCCAGTTTTGGGGGCCGTATACGTATCGCTTTATGTTGCTGATGCGCGACCCCATGCCGCGCATTGTCGTGACGGCATGCGGCGGAGTTGTGGCGATTGGCGTGCTGGTAAGCTTCTTCCGCCTGATGTTTGCTCGTCGCGAGCCGTCCTGCGTGCATCCAGCAGGGGAGCGCAATATCGAGGTCACGCTCGCGGCGCTTTCTTCGTGCGCCAGGGCTGCTGCAGAGCGCGACGATCGCGTGATGATCGAGCATGTCGAGGCCCGCGTCCAAGGCTCCGACGAATCGCGCGTCCGTTTTAAGGTCGAGGCTATCGCGCTTGACGATAAGGACGTGGCATCTTTGGCTACCGCGATGCAGCGGCGCATCGAGGAAGCTTGCGACACCATGCTCGGCACGCCGGGTACGACCGCGCGCGTCCGTTTTTTGCCGTCCAAGACTACCGTCCAGACCGTGGAGGT
>CABTZA010000161.1 GCA_902489225.1 uncultured Collinsella sp. | reverse complement strand
GGTTAAGTTTGCTGCTCTACAGTCCTGCGCAAGACGGAAAGCACATTAAGTGCTTTCCTTTGCGTGCGGAACTCGCGACAAACTTAATCGCCCCGCCCGGCGGGCGAGCTGCGGAAACTCGGTCGATCCAGAGCAATATCGGCGGAACGGAATTCTGGCTGATGAACTGTTCGCGACAAAGACTCGATTGGCAGCCCCCTCTATGCCCTTTTGTAAGTTGCGGTGAAATAGGGACTGAATTTGGGGTTGAATCGTTTAAACAGTCCCTATTTAACCGCAACTTATGGGAGGGATAGAAATAAGGCGGAGACCCTGGAGAGGGACTCCGCCTTATATACAGGGGGCGATGGTATTCGCGTGTTGCGGGATTAGACCAGGCGGGCGTTGATCGTCTTGGCGATCTTGGCGGCGTCGGTGGAACCCTTGACGGTGGCACGGAAGTCCTCGTCCATGAGCGCCTCGGCGACCTTGGACAGGATCTTGAGGTGCGTAGTGCCGGCCTGGGCACCGGGGATGAGCAGGGCGATAGCCACGTTGACGGGAGCGCCGTCCATGGTGTCCCAACCGGTCACGCCGGACTCGTCCTTGACGACGATGACGGCAGCCTCGGTAATGGCGTCGGACTTGGCATGCGGGATGGCGAAGCCCTCCATCATGCCCGTGGTGCCCTCGGCCTCGCGGGCCAGGAAGGCATTCATCACGGCGTCGGCGTCGCTGGCGATACCGGCCTTGACAGCCTGGTTGGAAACGAAGCTCAGAGCCTCGTCACGAGAAGCGAAGTCCTCGGCGACAAAGACATTCTCGACCTTCACGAAGTCGGCAGCCTCGGCCTTGGGGGCCTCGACGGCAGCGGCTTTGGGGGCCTCAACCGGCTTGGCTGCAGGAGCGGCCTTCTGATTCTTCTCGAAGTCGTACTTCTTGAAGGCGACGAACAGGATGCCACCGACCACGGCGCCGATGAGGATCGCGAGGACCCACAGCGGACCGTTCTCGACAACAGGCAGGACCAGGAAGCCACCGTGAGGCGCCGGATCGTGAACGTTGAACATAATGGTCAGGATCGAAGCGATAGAGGAACCGAGCATCATGATGGGCATGACGGGCCAGATGTTCTTGGTCATGAACGGAATGGCGCCCTCGGTGATGTGGGTGCAACCAAGGATGAGGTTAACGACACCGGCGTCATGGTCCTCCTGGCTGAAGTACTTCTTGCCGACAACGACGGCGAAGGTGGTGATCAGCGGCGGAACGATGCAGGCAGCGGAGACGGCAGCCATGAAGTTGGTGCCGAAGTTGTAGGTATCGGTGCCAACACCAGCAGCCAGAGCCTCGGTGAGCATAGCGGTACCGGTGACATAAGCAGCCTTGTTGACCGGGCCGCCCATGTCAAAGGCGCACATGCAGCCAATGGCAAGACCCAGGACAACGGCGCCAGAGGCGGACAGGCCCTTGAGGAAGTCCATCATGGCGGTGTTGATGGCAGCCATGGGGCCGGAAATGCCGAGCATGACCAGGCCGACGATAGCCGTCGAGAACAGCGGGTACAGGAAGATAGCCTTGAGGCCGTCCAGGTTCTTGGGCAGACCGGCAAAGACCTTCTCGAGCAGCAGGATGACATAGCCGGCGAGGAAGCCACCGACGATGCCGCCCAGGAAGCCGAAGCCCACGCCGGCGCCACCGGCGTCGATCATGCCGGTCTCGGCGTTAACAGGCAGGCCCTGGATGGCGATCATACCGGCAACAAAACCGGGGACGAGCGCCGGGCGCTTGCCGATGGACTCGGCAATATAGGCGGAAAGCACCGGAACCATGAGGTTCATGGCGATGCCGCCGATGATCTTGAGCATCGCAGCAAAGCTGTTGTAGTCAGACGCCGTCGAATCGAAAGACGTAATGCCCCACAGGAACGAAACGGCGGTCAGAACACCACCAGCAACAACGAAGACCAGCATATGGCTGACGCCGTTCATGAGGTGCTTGTAGATGACGTGGCCGATGGACTCCTTCTCCTCGACCTCATCCTCGACATCGGCAGCGGCTGCAACCGTGCTGTCGCCCTTGGCGGCGAGCGCGCGGTCAATCAGCTTACCGGCGGCCTCAACGGACAGGGCCTTGGAAACACCAACGGAAACCATGGGCTTACCGGCGAAACGCTCAGCCTGGACATCCTTGTCGGCTGCGACGACGACGGCCTTGGCACCAGCGATCTCACTCTTGGTGAGCTCGTTCTCGACACCGACCTGGCCATGAGTCTCGACCTTAATGGTCAGACCGCGCTCGGCAGCTGCCTTCTCCAGCGCCTCCTTCGCCATGAAGGTGTGCGCAATGCCGGTCGGGCAACCGGTCGCGGCGATGATGTCAAACTTAGCCATGTGTCCCTCCTTCATGAGTACAGCGCCCGCGGGCGCTCCCCTACACGCGCTTCGATGCGCGTTTTTCCACACTTGAAAGATACCAACCTACCGTCCGCGTGAGAAGAGACAAGGCGCAATTCTCCGGTGAAAGGTTCTTTCATAACCGTAAACGGCAAGTGAAAGTTTACCATCAACACTTGAAACGGCAAGGTGTATCTTGTAATTGAAAATGCCCGTATACTATGGCATTGCAAATCAAGCTAGATTTTCATGCCAACCAGGAGCCATCCATGACCGATAGTAGCAAGAGCGCACTTTCCCTCATTAGCACCCATCAGGGATACAGCGAGTCCGAGCAGCGCATTGTCGACTATATATTGGAGCACCAGTCCGAGGCGCCACGCCTCACGGCCGCTCAGCTCTCGCGCGCCGCTGCCACGTCCGAAGCGACCGTTTCGCGCTTCTGCCGCAAGCTGGGCTTTGGTAGCTTCCGCAGCTTTCAGTTTTCGTTGGCGAGGGATTTGGAAAGCCAGCGCCACGAGGGCCTGACCGACGAGGTCTCGCTCGACAATATGGAGCAGAGCCTCAAGAACATCCTGGCTGCCAAGGTAAGCGAGCTTAATGCGACCATCGACGGAATCGACCACGATACGCTGGCGGCTGTTGTGCATGCCTTTAAGCATGCAGGGGTTATTGAGTTTGCAGCCGTGGGCAATACGAACGCGGTCGCGCTCGATGCGACGTTTAAGTTTTCGCAGCTGGGCCTGCGCTGCATGGCGAGCACCATTAGCGAGACATCAATCGGCTTTGCGCTCACGTTACGCCCGGGTGACGTCATCGTGCTAATCTCAAACTCCGGTAAATCGCGCCGACTGAATCGCATGGCAAAAGCGGCTCGCAACTGCGGCGCAACCGTAGTCGTCATCAGCAGTGACAGCAAATCCCCGCTCGCGCGCCTGGCAGACTACACTTTTAATACCGTCAACCACGAAGCGCTGCTGACGACGGGCGACTTTGCGTTCTCCAAGATCAGCGCCACGATGATCATCGAAGTCATCTACAACTTCCTGCTGCCCGAGATTGAAGACGCGCGTGAGCATATCAGCTACTACGAGGAGCTCATCCAGCCGGATAAGGTTGTGGAGTAAAACGCGTAGTGGGACAAAAATTTCAGTCTATTTTGTCCCACCAACACCGCTGATACGACCTAACCTCGAGCTTCTTCGAGCATCTGCTTTGCGTGGACCAAGCTTGCCTCGGACTGATCGCCGCTCAACATGCGGGCGATCTCGGCGATACGCGCTTCGCCGGTTACCTCGTCCAAATGCGTCTGGGGAACATCGCCCGGTTCCTTGCTGACGACATAATGCTTGTCGGCCATGACGGCGACCTGCGCCAAGTGGGTTACGACAATCACCTGATGCGTAGCGGCGAGATCTGCCAGCACGCCCGCGAGTGCACGCGCCGTGGAGCCACCGACACCAGCATCGACCTCGTCAAACACAAGCGTATCGACACCGTCCGCATTACCGAGGACAACTTTGCTTGCCAACATGACGCGGCTGAGCTCGCCGCCCGACGCAATTCGACGCAGGGGACGCGGCGTCAAACCAGCACCGCTACGGTATAGCAGCTCGTAGCTC
>CABTZA010000160.1 GCA_902489225.1 uncultured Collinsella sp. | reverse complement strand
ACGACGGGCAGGTGCGACAGGTGGTGCAGCACCGGCACGGCGTTGAGGTCGAAGGTGTTGCGGGTGCGGGTCTCGAAGGTGCGGATGCCGCGTTCGCACAGGATGACGTTGTCGTTGCCCTCGCTCATGATGTACTCGGCTGCCATGAGCAGCTCGTCGACGGTACCGGACATGCCGCGCTTGAGCAGGATCGGGGTCTGCGTCTTACCGACCTCCTTGAGCAGGGGGAAGTTCTGGGCGTTGCGAGCGCCGATCTGCATGACGTCGATCTTTTTGTCGAGGAAGACCTGCACGTCGCGCGGATCCATGATCTCGGTGACGATCGGCATGTCGAGCTCGGCGGATGCCTCGCACAGCAGGTCCAGGCCGGCGGGACCCATGCCCTGGTAGGCGTACGGGGAGGTGCGGGGCTTGTAGGCGCCGCCGCGCAGCATCGTGGCGCCGGCGGCCTTCACGCGGCGGGCGATGCGGATGAGGTTCTCGCCCTCGACGGAGCACGGGCCGGCGATGACCTGGAACTGGTCGCCGCCGATCTTGACGCCGTGGCCGCAGTCGATGACGGAGTCCTCGGGGTGGAACTTGCGGTTGGCGCGCTTGAACGGCTCGGAGACGCGCTGCACGCGCTCGACGACGTCCATGGACTCGAGCAGGAACGGGTCGATCTTGGTCGTATCGCCCACCAGGCCGATGATCGTCTCGTTCTCGCCGCGCGAGACATCGGTCTTCAGGCCCTTTTTCTCAATCCAGCTGACGATATGGCCGACGGCCTCGTCGCTGGCGCTCTGCTTTAAAATTGCAATCATGGTGTGCCTCTCACCTCGATGGATAATCCTTGCAAAAACGGCCCGCATCGCGAGCCGTGTATATATGGTGCATGAGAGTTTATACTATCTGACTCGCTTTTGCCTTCTAAAGCGGGCCGTTGCGCCGCGTCTCCCACGTAATTGCAAAGCTTTTTCTTTTATTTTGATAGCCCGTGGTGCACTTGGGTATAATGCCAAACGTTGGCCCTATTAGCTCAGGGGATTAGAGCGTCTGCCTCCGGAGCAGAAGGCCGTTGGTTCGAATCCAACATGGGGCACCATCGAACGTAAGACCGTCCGAACCTCGCATGGTCCGGGCGGTTTTTCTTATACCGACGCGACGTGATGGGACGTGGTATGGCAGCAACGGATATCGAGCGCGGACTCTCGACCGCCGAGGTCGAGGAGCGCATCGCCGCCGGTAAGATCAACCGCAACATGGAGCTCAAGACCAAGTCGGTCAAAGAGCTCATCATCGAGAACCTCTGCACGTTGTTCAATTTGATCAACGTGATCTTGGCGTTCCTGGTCATTTTGACCGGTTCGTTTAAGAATCTGACGTTCCTGTTCGTGGTGTTCCTTAATACCGCTATTGGCGTCATCCAGTCCATGCGTTCCAAGAAGATGGTCGATAAGCTCACACTGCTGACCTCCAAGAAGGCCATCGCGGTGCGCGACGGCGCCGAGGTGGAGCTCGACCTGGACCAGATCGTGCTCGACGACATCATCCGCCTGGGGCGCGGCGACCAGATTCCCGCTGACGCCGTGGTGGTTTCGGGCGAGGCGCTCGTGAACGAGAGCCTGCTGACGGGCGAGAGCGACCTTATTAAGAAACAGCCCGGTTCCGAGCTCATGAGCGGCAGCTTTATCGACTCGGGCCTGCTGCGCGCCCGCGTGATCCATGTCGGCGCCGACAACTACGTGGCCAAAATTAATAACGAGGCCAAGTACGTCAAAAAGGTCAATTCCGAGATCATGAACGCGCTTAACGCCATCGTGCGCTTTGCGAGCATCATCATGATTCCGCTTGGCCTGGCTCTGTTCGCCTCGAGTGTAAGTGGGCTGTGGGATGCCGCGGGAACCCCGGGCGATAGCGCGCTTTCGTGGTGCTTCTCCGAGCTGTTGGCTGGTCATGTGCCTTCGTCGGCGCTGCTGTCCACGGTGGGCGCCCTGCTGGGCATGATCCCGCAAGGCCTGGTGCTGCTGACCTCGTCGGTGCTCGCCATCGCCACGGTGCGCCTGGCCCGCCGCAAGGTGCTGGCGCAGCAGCTCTACTGCATCGAGACGCTCGCGCGCGTCGACGTGCTGTGCCTGGACAAGACGGGCACCATCACGTCGGGTCGTATGGAGGTCGAGGGCACCTACCCGCTGCCTGTTGAGGGTGTTGGCTTTGGCGTGGACTCGGAGGAGGCGGCTGTTCCCGTCGATACCACAGTGCTCGATTTTGCGCTGGCTAACGTCGCGCGTGCGACTTCGGCCGATGCCAACGAGACCTGCCAGGCGCTGCTCAACTATTACGCCGATCGCCCGGTCGAGGTGTCTGAGCCGCTGTCGGTCATTCCGTTCTCGTCGTCTAAAAAATGGAGTGGCGCTTCTTTTGCGCAGGGCTCCTATGTGATGGGTGCCGCGCAGTTTGTGCTCTCTGATCGTGTGTTTTCGCAGGTCGAGAACCGTGTCGCCGAGCTTGCCGATACCTGCCGCGTGCTCGTGGTGGCGCGCGTGGACGGCTTTACGCCCGATGGGGATATGGTGGGCGAGGCCGAGCCCGTGGGCTTTGTGACCATCCGCGACGAGATTCGTACCTCGGCGGCCGAGACCATCGGCTACTTTAACGAGCAGGGCGTGACCCTCAACGTGATCAGTGGCGACGACCCGCGTACGGTGTCGTCGATCGCGCGCGTGGTGGGCGTGCCGGGGGCGGACGCTTATGTGGACGCCACGACGCTCGATACACCGGCCAAGCTTGATGCCGCAGTGGACCGCTACCATGTCTTTGGTCGTGTGACCCCGCAGCAGAAGCGCGAGCTCGTGCAGGCGCTCAAGCGCCGCGAGCACACCGTGGCCATGACGGGCGACGGCGTCAACGACGTGCTGGCGCTCAAGGAGGCCGACTGCTCCGTGGCCATGGCGGCCGGCTCCGATGCCGCGCGTAACGTGGCCGAGATCGTACTCGTCGACAACGACTTTGCCTCGATGCCCGCCGTGGTGGCCGAGGGCCGTCGCTCCATCAACAACCTGCAGCGCTCTGCCGCGCTCTTTCTGACCAAGACACTTTTCTCGATGGGCCTGGCGGCGCTGTGCATCGCGCTGCCGCCGTATCCCTTCGAGCCCATCCAGATGACGCTCATCAACTTCTTCTGCATCGGCGCGCCGGGCTTTGTGCTGGGCCTGGAGCCTAACAACGCCCGCGTGAAGGGGTCGTTCTTGACCAACGTGCTTAAGCGTGCGCTGCCGGCGTCGATTGCGGTCATTTTGGCCGCGGCGCTCGATATCTTTGTGGCGCGCGTATTTGGCTTTAGCCAGCTTACGCTTTCGACCATGTGCCTGCTCACGTCGTGCGCGGCGAGTGTCAGCCTGATCTGGCGCATCTCGCAGCCGCTCACGCCCTTGCGCGTGGTGCTTTTCGTGTTTGTCGTCGCTGGTATTTTGACGGGCGTTATCGGGTTCCCGGAACTGCTGTCCATCGCCAACCTGTCGATGGGCCAGATGGTCATCTTGGCGGTTATCATCGTCTTTACCTGCGCGGTGTTCTTTAAGCTTGCCACGATGATGGACTCGCTTAAGCCCCGTCGCCGTCATGCGGCTACCGGCTTTGGACGTGGCGTGCGCGTTCGCCTGGGTCGCGGTGGCGGCAAGGTGAGCTCGACGGGATCGACCGCCGGGCGTTTTGCCAAGCGCGTTGCCGCCGATATGGCGCAGCGCCGTGAGGCGCGCACTGTCCGCGAGGCCGAGGCCCGTGCACTCGAGGGCGTGGCCCAGGCCCAGCCCAAGAAAAAGAAGAGCGCCGTTGCCAAGCGCTCCCGCGTGACCAAATCGGCCCAGGGCATCAAGGTATCGATGCCCAGCAAGAAGAATAAGCCCGTAAAGAAAGACTAGCCCCAACGCCTCCCTAAGTTGCGGTGAAATAGGGACTGTTTAAGCGTTTTAACCTCCTATTCAGTCCCTTTTTCCCCGCAACTTAGGGGTGAGCGGCGATGTTGAATTGGT
>CABTZA010000159.1 GCA_902489225.1 uncultured Collinsella sp. | reverse complement strand
GCGTAATTAAGTTTCCTGCTCTACAGTCCTGCGCAAGACGGAAAGCACATTAAGTGCTTTCCTTTGCGTGCGGAACTCGCGATAAACTTAATTACGCGCCGCTCCCCGCCCACGCCGGGCAAACATCGTTGGACTTATCACTGACATGAAATAGGCGCTTGTATATCGTCCGCTAGCTTGGCACGGTACAATGCTTTCAGCTTTCAATTTGTAAATTAGTGGGGTTAATTCATGGCAGAATCTCGTGCGGAGCGTAAGGCTCGTCGTGCTTTGATCGAGGCGGCTGAGGGGTCAGAGGAGAAAAAATCTTCTCAGAAATCCAAGTCGTCTCAGGACGCGAAGGGTAAGTCGGCCAAGGGCAAGGCTAAGGCCAAGCGTCCCGGCTCTCGTCGGAACGAGGATAAGGCATCTCAGACTCGCTCCAAGCGCTCGCATAAAGATCGGGTTTCGTCTGCGCGTAAGGCTGTGGACCCCAAGTCCCCCTGTTCGATCATGAAAGCTTGCGGTGGGTGCACGGCGCTCAATCGTCCTTATAAGAAGCAGCTCGCCGCCAAGCAGGCTGCTATGGAGGAGCTTTTTGCTTCGCTTTGTGAGCGTGAGGGCATTGCTGTAGATCCTATTCGTGGCATGGGTGTCACCCTGGGCGACCCGGGCAAATATCCTGCACCGCGTGGCTTTCGTCATAAGGCTGCCACTCCCTTTGCTCCCGGTAAGGAGGGCGCCGTCCGTTGCGGTTTCTTTGAGCGCGGCACGCACAAGATCGTTGCCGTACCCGAATGCCCCGTCGAGGCACCGGGCGCCCGTCAGATTCTCAACGGCATCGCACGCGAAGCTGAGCGGCTGCATATTCCCGCCTTTAATGAGGACAAGCATCTTGGTTTGCTTCGCTATGCCGTCGTCCGCTGCGGTTGGCGTACCGACCAGGTCATGGTCACGCTCGTGACCGCTCAGCGCGACTTGCCGCATGCGCAGGAGTTCTTTGAGGCTGTCGCCGCACTCGATCCGCGCATCGTCACCGTCGCCCAAAACATCAACGGACGCCCCGGCAACGCCATCCTCGGCGAGGAAACCCGCATCGTGTATGGCGCCGAATGCATGCGCGATCAGCTGCTCGGCTGCGAATTCGACATCTCCCCCACCGCGTTTTATCAGACCAACCCGCAACAGACTGAGCTGCTCTATCAGCTCGCTATCGACGGCATGGATTTGCACCAGGGCGATGTGCTCATGGATGCCTACTGTGGCAGCGGTACCATCGGTCTTTGCGCAGCTAAAGATGCCCAGAACAAGGGTATCGGCATTATGCTGCTCGGCGTGGAGCGCAACCCGGCGGGCATTGCCGACGCACGTCGCAATGCCGAGCTCAACGGCCTCACCCGCAGCGCTTGGTTTATGGCCGACGATGCCACCGACTACATCCTAGATGCCGCCGACAACAACGAACGGGTCGATGTCCTTTCCATCGATCCGCCGCGCGCCGGCTCTACCCCCGAGTTCCTCGAAGCTGCCTGCGCACTTAAGCCGCGCCGCATCACCTATATCAGCTGCAACCCCGTGACCCAAGAGCGCGACCTGCACCAGCTCCTCGACGGAGGCTATCGCCTGCTCAAGATCACGCCCGTCGACATGTTCCCCCACACCGACCACACCGAAACCGTAGCGGTCCTCGAACGCCGCTAACCAACCTCAGTAGATTTTTGGGACAAGAAAGGGGGCGACCCGTCTGGGCCGCCCCCTTCGCTTGGTTTATAAATTCCGCTACATCCCCTTGCGCAGGTCGCACACGCCGGCTGCCGCCATCTCGCGCAGCAGCGTCTCGCGGTCGCGTGTCACGATCAGGTCCAGCGGGAAGTGAATCTCGTCGAGCAACTTGCGGGCGTGATCGAGCTTGCCAATGGCCATGCCAATGTGGGCATCGGTCGACACGCCAATGCCCACGCCCAGCTCGGCGCAGCGCTCGGCAATCTTGCGGCATACGGCCCAATGCTCAGTGTCGACACCGTGTTCAAGACTATGGTTGTTGATCTCGATAATCTTGTGCTTGGCCTTAGCTGCCAACAGCACCTCGTCGATATCGAACGGCACGCCCGAACGCCCCGTGTGACCCAGCATGAACACCTTGGGGTGCTCCAGGGCATTGATATACATCTCGGTCGTCTGGGCCAGCGTCGCGCCCCCAGCAATCTGCGGATTATGCACGCTTGCAACCAAATAATCCAAATTACGCGTAACCAAATCGAACAGCGAATGCTGACGGCTGTACGAATCGCCGGCAATATCGAGCGTGACAGGAGTGTCCTCGCCAAACAGGCTTCCGTCCAGCGAAACGATATCGGCCTCGGCACCACGCAGCACCAGCACGCCACTCCAAATGCGCGGCCAGATATCCTGGTTGATAAAGAACTGGTAACTGCGCAGGTCATTGGGGCAAGCCGTAATCATAGAGCTCAAATGGTCGGCAGATCCGAGCACCTGCAGACCACGCTCTGCCGCCCAGTACACATTCTCCTCAATGGTCGAATATGCATGCGCAGAGAACATCGTATGGGTATGAATGTCACAAGAAAGCAGGTAGGGCATCAGGTCTCCTTATCTGGCACGGCCGTCGCTTATATTCATTGTACGCATAGCCTTCGATAGTCGTAAAACCACTCCATCCCAAAGACACAACGTCCATGACAACGGGGTCCGGCTTAACACCAAACCCCGTTTCACGTAAAACATTGTAGGCAGAGCGCTTTACTTTTAACGATACTCGTCCGCCAACTGTTTCCAAGCGGGTAGCGAATTGACAATCGTTTCGTAGCTCACGCAATAGCCCAGGCGGAACCAACCCGGCATACCAAAGCTGTCCGAGGGAACCGCAAGCAACTCATACTTCTTTGCGCGCTCGCAAAACGCATTCGCATCGGACTCCAACGCTTTCACCCATAGGTAGAACGCGCCATCCGGCTCAACATAGGTGTAGCCATACTCCGCTAGTGCGTCGGTAAGCGCGGTGCGGTTACGTGCATAGGCCTCAACGTCACTCGGCTCATCGATGCAGTCGATAATTACGCGCTGAAAGAGCGCCGGCGCGCACACGAAGCCCAGCGTACGGGCAGCACCCGCAACAGCCGGCATCAGACGGGCA
The DNA here is from genome assembly GCA_902489225.1 of uncultured Collinsella sp. GTDB lineage: Bacteria > Actinomycetota > Coriobacteriia > Coriobacteriales > Coriobacteriaceae > Collinsella. Next base: position 913 of record CABTZA010000159.1, on the reverse strand, counting down.
GCCTGCGGATTGGTGTTGGGAACCAAGATCCAACCCACGCGCTCACCAGGCAGCGACAGCGACTTGGAATACGAGTAGCACACGATGGTGTGCTCGTAGATCGAGGGCACCCAAGGCACCTCGGCACCGTACACGATCTCGCGGTACGGCTCATCCGAGATGAGCATAATCGGATTCTCGGAATCGCGCTGAGCGTTGGCCTCGCGCAGAACATTGGCCAGTCGCGTCAGCGTGTCGCATGTATATACGGCACCGGTCGGATTGTTGGGCGAGTCGATAATGACGGCAGCCGTCTTATCGGTGATCGCCTTGAGCACGTTGTCCACGCTCAGCTGGAACGTGTCTTCATCAGCAGGCGCCTCAACACACGTGCAGCCGGCCTTCTCAATCCAAACGCGATACTCCGGAAAGTACGGGGCAATAACAATAACCTCGTCGCCCGGATTCGTAACGGCGTTGAGTGTACAGGTGAGCGAAGCCGCGGCGCCCACGGTCATAAAGACGTCCTTGCCCTCATAGCTCGTACCAAAGCGGCGGTTGAGCGATTCGGCGACAGCTGCACGACATTGCGGCAGGCCTGGTGCGGGCGTGTAGCCGTGCAGCTGGTCGCTCGGCAGCTCCAGGGCCTTCTTAATGGACTCCGCCACAGCAGCGGGTGCCGGAACGCTCGGATTGCCCAGCGAAAAATCGAATACGTTTTCCGCACCGATCTGCGCCTTGCGCTCAAGGCCATAGCTAAAAATCTCACGGATGATGGAGCTTTCCGCACCGCGAGCATACATAGTTTCGTTGATCATCTGTTCCCCTTTCGCATAGGCGTTATTGTACGCTTTAGCCGAGCAAAGTGCCGCAGCAATGTTGATTGGGGACAGACTTAAATGCGTGAAAACGCTCATTTAAGTCTGTCCCCAAT
>CABTZA010000158.1 GCA_902489225.1 uncultured Collinsella sp. | reverse complement strand
AACGTGGGCGCCCGCGAGATCGCGCAGGATGCGAGCGTTGGCTTTGGCACCACCGGCGAGCAGGGCCTCACCTCGAGTGAGATCCGCGGCCGCGCGATGGGCGAGCTCAAGCGCCTGTTCCGCCCCGAGCTGCTCAACCGTATCGACGACATCGTGGTGTTCCAGAAGCTCTCGGGCGAGAACCTGACCAAGATTGCGCACCTGCTGGTGGACGATCTGCGCCAGCGCCTGATCGCAAACGGCATGAACATCAAGCTTACCGATGCGGCCTACGACAAGATTGTGGCGGAGGGTACCGACCTCACCAACGGCGCGCGTCCGCTGCGTCGTGCCATCCAAAAGCTCATCGAGGATCCGCTGTCCGAGGAACTGCTGGCTGGCGAGTGGGGCGAGGGCGATACCGTCCTGTGCGACGTGGCCGATGGCAAGTTTGTCGTTAGCCGCGGCACGGGCGAGATCCCGGCACCGCGTCCGGCGGGCACGCTTGGTGGCGATACCGCCCCGGCGGTACCGCACACCGGCAACGCCGCGCCCGTGAGCGGCGGCGTGACCTCGGGCCCCGGCGGCATGATGCAAGCCGGTTCCGGCGCGCTGTAGGGCGTGGCGACAATTTGATACGCGCAATCGAGGCGCTCCGGAAAGGGCGCCTCGATTTGTAGAGCTGCGGAAGTTGTGACCGTTACGCTATACGGTCCACCGTTAGCCGATGATGCGAGGGCGCTCGGCGTTTTCGACTGGTTTATGCACGCAAAGTCTGGGAATATACAAGTCGCATGTCTTACTGTCTAACCAGTTGCGCCAAGGAGGCACCATGGACTACAAGATTACCGGCTACGAGCCCGCCCAGCTGTTCCATTTCTTTGAGGAGGTCAGCGCGATCCCCCGTGGGTCTGGCAACGAGAAGGGCATCAGCGATTTCCTGGTTGCGTTTGCCAAGGAGCGCGGTCTCGATGTGTACCAGGACGAGGTCTACAACGTCATCATTCGCAAGCCCGCATCTGCCGGTGCCGAGAATGCCCCGACCGTGATGCTGCAGGGCCACATCGATATGGTGTGCGACAAGTTGGGCTCCGTTGAGCACGACTTTACGACCGATGGTATCGACCTGGTCGTCAAGGACGGCGTCCTCACCGCTAACGGCACCACTCTGGGCGCCGACAACGGTATTGCCGTCGCGCTTATGCTTACCGTGCTCAACGACGATTCGATTACCCATCCGGCCCTCGAGTGCGTGTTCACCACCGACGAGGAGACTGGCCTGGTCGGCGCCGAGACGCTCGACAAGTCCCAGATTAGCGCCCGCACCATGATCAACCTTGACTCCGAGGAAGAGGGCGTTGCCACCGTCAGCTGTGCCGGCGGCGTCGTCGTTACCTACACCTGCCCGATCGCGCGCGAGCACAAGACCGGTAGCACCCTCACGCTCGACATCTCCGGCCTGCTGGGCGGCCACTCCGGCAGCGATATCAACCTGGAGCGCGGCAACGGCAACCTCATCATGGCCCGCATCATCGACCGCCTGATGGTTGCCGGCGAGCCCGCCATCGTTAGCTTTAACGGCGGCACCAAGGACAACGCCATCAACCGTGAGTGCAAGGCTGTTCTGGTCTACGCCGACCACGCTGCCGCCGAGGCCGCGGCCCAGATCGCAAAGGGCATCATCGCCGACGTCACTGCCGAGCTCGAGGTCTTCGACCCCGGCTTTACTTGCACCGTCGAGATTGCCGACGACGCCGAGGTTGAGGCCATGGACCAGAAGTCCGCGCTTGCCCTCATCCGCGCCCTGCGCCTTGCCCCTAACGGCGTGATTCGCCGCAACGTCGCCACCGACGGCTCCGTCGAGGTTTCCTCCAACATCGGCGTGGTCGCCACCTCCGATGACGAGGTCAAGATTATGCTGTCCCCGCGCTCTTCGATCACCTCGCTGCAGAACGAGTTCAAGGACCGTCTGCAGACGCTGGCCGATGTCCTGGGCTTCGACGCCAAGTTTGAGTTTGAGTATCCCGGCTGGAGCTATGCCGAGCATTCGCCGGTCCGCGAAGTCTTTGTCGAGAGCTATCGAGAGCTCTTTGGCTCCGAGCTGCGCATCGAGTCCATTCACGCCGGCCTTGAGTGCGGCCTGTTTGCCGAGGCTCTGCACGGCCTGGACGCCATCGCCGTGGGCCCGACGCTCTCCGATGTCCATACCCCGGACGAGAGCATGGAGCTCGCTTCTGCCGAGCGCTTCTACGAGCTGCTCATCGACGTCCTCAAGCGCCTCGCTGCGTAAAGGTTGCGCTAGCAGCAGTCCGAGTCACGTGCTAGCGGATTGCAAATGACATTATGAGAGGGGGCACCCGGTCTTTTGCGACGGGTGCCCCCTCTCTTTTGTTTGATAATTGCGAAATTACGGCCACCTAGTCCATTTCTGCCCTGATGAGGTCGAGGGCGCGCTGGCAGTTTTCGCGGACGGGGCCGAGCATATGCTCGCGCAGGTCCGCCATGCCGGGCAGGTCGGCGTATTCGTCCATGACCTCTTCCATGCAAATGGGTACCTCGTAGGCGAGGTCCATCATGGTCGCAAAGCAAAACTTCTCGGATAGCCCGGCATCGGTGAGCGTCGCCTCCAGCGTGGGGTCGCCCATACCGTGGTATCGGCGGATAGCGCCTGGACCGATGCACCCCACACGATTTTCGCCGCCAACGCTCATGGCAAGGCGCGCCCGGCGGCGCATGCGCTCATACGCCAAACCCGACGCGACATCGTACATTCGAGCCATCATAGCTGTGCCGCCGTTTCCAAGAAGCAGGGAATAGTTCTTCGCATGCGCGTCCGGTGCGCCGATGATGGCGTTAAAGAAAAGTATCTGCGTAAACAGATACAGGTTAAGTTGATGATGGCTCGTATTGACGAGGAGTTCCTGAATATCGCGTGCGGTCGGGCCGCCGTCTGCCGTGTACTTTTGGGCGGGCATCACTCCAAGGGCCTGACAGAGGTCTTCTTGGTGTAGACGCATGATTGTCCCGTCTTTGACATTCACACGGTCATAGCGCTCAACAATGAGGGCAGGTTCGTCCTCAAACATACGATATTCGACGTTTGCCGTTGCGATGCCGACGCGCTGGGCGCTTTTCATGCAGACAAACTCATTGAGAGCCTCGAGTTTAAATCCGATAACACCATTTTTGAAAATATGCGTCGTGGGTGAGGAACCTACGCATTCGTACCAGCGACCGTCTATGAGTGCGAGTGCGAACTTGCCCTGGTTGCCTCCAAGTGACCAACTTTCATCTAGGCCCATCCACGATGCCTCGCGGTCATCCCTGATCGACTTGAGACGCAAGGCAATCTCGTGGTCGTCTATAGGGCGGTATTCGCCAGTGCGATGCAAGACGGCGTCGATATCTTCTTCGGCGCAAAACTGCACGCCGCCCGGACAGTCGAGTCCGATATGGCTGAGCAGCGTAACGGGATTATTGGGCCTGGCGTCGAATTCGGCGGCAATCGCTTTTCGTTGGTCCTCGCTGTCGGGCAGAAGGCCAAACAAGTACGGATTCATGACCTGTTGTCCGTATGTGCGATTCGATACGGGTATGTTGGTCGATAGGGCTGGCCCGTCGTAGTCTTGGTCGTAGGAAAAGCTGATAAGACCGTTCTCATCTTGCGTGAGCGTTCCCGCAGGTACGCCGCAAATAATGGTCCGAAGTGATGTTCTGGCCATTGGCTATTTCCCTTCGGGCTTGGTTTGGTTAGTTGCGTTCGCGGCAATCGAGACTCCGAGATTGGACATGGCGAAATCGGCGAAGACCTCGTCGTAGAGTGCGGATGTAAAGGGGGCATCTGTAAGAGCCGGAATGGCGGTACTACGACGATTGCGATGATGAGGATGTTGAGTGTGATGGCGCCTGGGGATGCTGCGAGGCAGCGGATTGGCATGCGGGGCGTCGACTGGTTGCTCGTTTTTCGATTCGTCGATATCCCCTTGAGCGGCGAGCGCCAGTCCAAGAGCACCGAAAACCGCCAACAGCTTGTCGAGCCGAATGCCCGTGGCATCTCCCAGCTCGAGCGATGCGAGCAGGCGCTCCGAAACACCGGCCTTTTT
>CABTZA010000157.1 GCA_902489225.1 uncultured Collinsella sp. | reverse complement strand
GCCTCGCGCATGGTGTCGTTCGTCAAGAACTACTTCCTGGAGTATGACGGTCACGATGACGAGCCCAAGCCGTATCTGGGGTTCTTCTTCCAGAGCACGGGCATGGGCCTGATCCTGTCGCTCGTGACCTACCTGTGCGCCCAGCTGGTGCGCACCGCCGCGTTCCCCGACGCGCCCATGTTTGAGGAACAGCTCTTTACCGGCTGCTTTAACATTGCGGCCATCGTCTGCCTGATTGGCAACATGAGCGCCGTGATTTACCTGATGGTGCTGTTCTGGCGTGACGAGCATGACCTCAACACGTCGGGCACCGCCATGAACGTTATTGCCGTCATGATCTCGTGCGTAGCGTACTGCGCCGCTGCGGTGCTGCTCACCATGTCGGTCATGGGTTAGGTGGTCGCGTGCAAAATACCAAGCAAAAGTCGGGCACCAAGCAAAAGTTGACCATCGCGGCCATCTTTGGCGCTATGGGTCCCGGTCTGCTGGCGGCGCTTTCGGGCAATGACGCTGGCGGCATTGCAACGTATTCCAGCGCGGGCGCCAGCTATGGCTACAAGATGCTCTGGATGCTTCCCGTCATGACTGTGCTGCTCATCGTGACGCAGGAGACCGCGGCGCGCTGCGGCTGCGTCACGGGCAAGGGCTTGGCATCGCTCATTCGCGAGCGCTTTGGCGTGCGCAAGAGTGTACTTGCTATGGCGGCGCTGTTGATCGCCAACACGGCTGTGACCATTTCGGAGTTTGCGGGCATCGCCAGCGGTCTTGCTCTCTTTGGCGTGCCGGCGAGCATCTCGGTGCCGTTGGTGGCGCTGCTGGTATGGATGCTTACCATGTCGGGTAGTTTCCAGCGCATCGAGAAGATTCTGCTGCTGGTGAGCTGCGTGTTCGTGACCTATATCGTCGCCGCGTTTATGGCTGGCCCCAACTGGGGTGAGGTCGCGGTCGACCTGGTCGTGCCTAACATTCAAAATGACCCCAGCTACGTGTCGCTCGTGGTCGCAACGATCGGTACCACCATCGCGCCGTGGATGATTTTCTTGGCGCAGAACAACGTGGTCGATAAGAATGCGGGCGAGGACGACATCGTGCTGCAGCGTATTGATACCGTGAGCGGCTCGCTTGCCGCCGATGTTATTGCCGGCTTTATTATCATCACGACCGGCACGGTGTTGTTCCCGGCGGGTATTCAGATTAGCGATGCTGCCGATGCTGCCCGCGCGCTGGAGCCTATTGCGGGTCAGTGGTCTACGGTACTGTTTGCCTCGGGCCTGGTCGCGGCGAGCTTCTTGGCTGCCTGCGTGCTGCCGGGCGTTACGTCGAGCGCTATCTGCGAGGCATTTGGCTGGGAGCGCGGTGCCGACCGCAGCTGGGACGAGGCCCCGGTCTATCGCGGCATCATTACGGCCATCATCGGTATCTCTGCCGTGCTGGTGCTTATGCCCGGTGTCGATCTGTTCCAGATTATGATGACCTCGCAGGTCATCAATGGCGTGCTACTGCCCGTGGTTCTGGTGTTCCAAGTGGTTATCGCCGCCGACCGTCACATTATGGGCGCCAACCGCAACGGCCGCGTGTGGAACGTGCTCACTTGGGCGACTATCGCCGTGATTACGGTGCTGACGGTCGTCATGTTTGTGTTGCAAGCGATGGGCTACAGCGCTTAGCGCCTCTTTTGGACTCCAAACAGGCCGCTGCCATGGGTTGCGGCCTGTATTTTGCCTGTTATAGGGGTTAGTAATATGTGAGTGGACAAATAATGCCAAATATGAGTACTGTTGTCAGGCCAATAGCATTTACGACCAAGAAAATAATGAACATAGTTAAGAATCTGTTTATTAAAAGCGGGTCTCCAAGTCCTAAGCCGGCCATTCTGGTCAACTGGAAGGCTCGCGCGCTACCGCATGAGCGCCATTTTGGGTGGTTTTGCCTGCTACTAAAACGGTAACAGTACTCATATTTGCCACTTTTTGTCCACGACCTCTTGGAGTCGGCTCGAAAAGAGTGATTTTGGGTTGTTTGCTGCGGGTGTGGGCTTAGAAACAACGCTCGGGGTGGCGAGGCGCCCAGAATTCGGTCGCAAGGAGGGCGTTCCTCGGCTGTGCCAGGAGTGTCCCTAGGTGCCGGCACATAAGGAACGTCCCTAACATCCGGAGGGGGTGCCTGCCGTGGCAGGCACCCCCTCCGGATGTGGGAAGTTTGCGTTGCAGGTTACTTGTCGGTGCCCAGCTTGTGCGGCTTGAGAGCGAGCGCATTGACGAGCGCGTCGGTGGCAGACTTGACGGCCGCCGGCTGCGGATCGTTGACGTGATCCTCGGGATGCACGGGCAGGTCCTTCTTGACTGCATCGTGGATCAAGTTGAGGTACTCAGTCACGCCAGTGGTCGACAGGTGCGTGCCATCGCCATCGAACAGGTCGTTGCGGTTGGCACTGTATCCGTACCAGTCGATAACGCGCACGTTCTTGTAGCGCGTAGCAGCGTTGGCGATGGCCTGGTTGGTAGAGCCAACCCACGGCTGCGGGCTGCGCGTGTTCACAAACACCACAATACGCTTATCTCCTGCATCGGTCATGATGGCGTCGATCTGGTCGTCGGTTACCAAGCCGTTGGTGCCCAGTGCAAAGACCACGATCTTGCCGGCAAGGTTCTGTTGGAGATAGCCCTCAAATGTCGCGCGGCTCGCATCAAACTGGCGGCCCTTTTCGGCATCGATGTGACTGTGGGGGAACACGCCGTCAAAGGAATCAACGGCGCGCAGCGACACGGAGTCACCGATCATCAGCAGGTCGTAGGAGCCATCGGGGAAGCCGTCGTTGTCCTTGTCGGTGTCGTCGGCTGCCTGTTGGTCCGTTGGCGCGGTGTTTTTGGCTTCCTTGTTGAGGACTTCGGAGCCCTCACCGCTCAGTGCGGAGGTCTCCGGCACAAAGATCAGGCCGCCCAGCGCGATAACAAGCACGATGCTGCAAGTGGCGCACACGGGAATATGCGCGCGTGCCCAGTTGGCGGGCGTGGTGGTGCCGTCGCGGAACTCGGATACGGTGCGCCCAAAGGCGCCCTTTCTAAACGGCGTCTCGATAAAGCGATATGAGCATTCGGCTACGGCGACCACCAACAACACCTGCAAAATGTACTGCCACCACGGCGTATCGTTGATGTTGGCGACCGGGTTCATGAGCAACAGTAGCGGATAGTGCCACAGGTAGATGCTGTACGAGCGCTTGCCAACCCACACGAGCGGCTCGGCGGACAGTGCGCGGGCAACCATTCCCTGGGGTTGCACGCAGGCCGCGATGACCATGAGCGTGAGGATGGAGCATAACAGCGTGCCGCCGCGATACTGGAACGCGGTGTAGCCGTTGGTGAGCGCGACCATGGCGGCAAGGCCAACCAGACCCACGACGCCCAACACATCGATGGATGCGGGCGAGGACCAAAAGCGCACGAGGGCGCTCGGCTGTGCCGGGACGGTCTCGGCTGCGTTGTCGGCCTTCTCGCTAGGCTTGCCCTCGGTGTTCTTGCCGTGCTTGGCGGCGCCAGCCAGGCGATTGAGCCCCAAACGATGAGCGAGACGCACCGGCGCCAGGTCGCGATCGGGGATAAAGGCCATCCAGGCACCCAGCAGCAGCGAGAAGACGCGGGTGTCGGTGCCGTAGTACACGCGGCTGGGGTCGGCGGCAGGGTTGTAGAGCACCATCATGGCAAGGGCGGATACCGCTGCGAGTCCCAGGACCACACGGCGCGTGTTGGGTTTGCTCACATGCATGGACACCATGGCAAACAGCAGCGGTGGCCAAACCAGGTAGAATTGTTCCTCGATGGCGAGCGACCAAAAGTGCGTAAGCGGCGAGGGGTCGCCCAGGGCGTTGAAGTACGAGACGTCCTGCATAATCTGCCACCAGTTGTTAAAGAACAGCAGCGACGGCAGAATGTCGGGACGCATCTTGGTGAGCATCACGTGGTTGAAGACGGTGCACAGCGCACAGGTTACAACCACAACGGTCACCACGGCGGGGACCAGGCGACGGATGCGGCGGATCCAGAAGCTCTTAAGGTCGATGCGGCCGGTCTTAGCGACTTCGTTGAGTAGCAGG
>CABTZA010000156.1 GCA_902489225.1 uncultured Collinsella sp. | reverse complement strand
CATGAGCTTTAACGCATTCATTAGCGTCAACTATCCGCCCATCGCCTATATCCGCAACGACCGCATTGTGCGCAACGGGCTTCACGGCACCCATCAGAATGAGAGCCCAGTTCGTTTCTACGACAGTATCGATCCGCGCGTGTTTGTCCTTAAGCTCACGCCCGGCGTGAACCCGGGTATCCTCGACGCCCTAGCCGATAGCTACGATGCCGTTATCCTGGAGACCTTTGGCATTGGCGGTATTCCCGAGTTTGGTGAGTCGGGCGAGTCATTCCAGGAGGCGATTTTCCGCTGGGTCGATTCGGGCCGCACCGTCGTTATGACCACGCAGGTCCCCGAAGAGGGCCTTGACCTGGGTGTTTATGAGGTCGGTCGTGCCTACGCCGATCATCCGGGTATTTTGCGCGGCGACGACATGACCACCGAGACGCTCGTAGCCAAGACCATGTGGGCACTCGGCCAGTCACGCGATGCCGCCGAAATCCAGAGCCTGTTCTACAGCCAAGTCAACCACGACCGCGTCCCGATGGCGTAATCCCTAAGGCAGCTCCACTTATCGCAGCCTTAAACGACAGGTGGTCCCCCTCGGGCCGTGCAAAAATCGGAGTATTCTGCAATTTCTCCTCCGGAGGCATAGAATCGGCCGATTGTTAGACGTACTTTTAGGACAAAGGGGCCGTCTAGTAAATATTTATTCCTCATTTTTATTTAGCGTGTGGATTATCTACTGTCAAAAAGGCAAAGCCAGCCGCTCGAGCTACCATCTACGGCCGAACTAGTGCTGAATACTCGCGATTTTGCACATCGCAACCAGGGGGACCCGCCCAAAGAGCGTCAAATACAGCGGGGGAACGCCCTATTCGATACCCTCGAGAAGCTCTGACACCGTCATGCCGAGTGCGGGCGCGATCTTAAATAGAACCTTGAGCGTGAAATTTGCCGTCCCATCTTCGATTCGGTCGAGGTAGGGTCGGCTGATTCCTGTCGCCACACAAAAATCAACCTTGGAGATACCAAGGTCCCTGCGCGTCTCTTCGACCCGCCTGCCAAGAATCTGTTTCGCACGTTCGTCCATGCAGCCGAGTTTGAAATGGAGCCGAACATAAACGTAAACTATAGTTTACGTTTTGCCGAATACACAGGAGTTTTCTATGTCGGGTTCTTCGGTCCGCATGTACCGAGCCACGCTTCGCACAAACTGCGCACCGCCCAAGCTCGTCGTCGTTGAAGCAGAATGCCTTTCGCCCGATGAGCGCACAGCATTTGCATTGCTATCAAGTCGCGTCGCCGCCGTTCTGGTCCCTTGCCCGGCGCAAGGTGAACTTGCCATCCAATGCCAAGCGCACAGCTGCTCGCTCAATCAGGCTGCCGTAATCGCAACCAGCCAACGCGGCCTGCCGCTCCTTTTAGAAGCCGGCATAGCACTCGCCCTTCGCGGCGCCGGATACGAAAACGAGGCCGCCGCCGATGTAGTCTTTCAACCACGATCGAGCGGCGGCCTCGCAGCAGCCATTGAATATGCGTGCAGGCTCGTTGCCTAAAAGGACAAGCTAGAAACCAAAACCAAAGCCCGTTCCGGTAATCGCCGAGTACATAAAGTAAACGTTGATCACGTTGAGGAACACACCCGTGATGCAACCGTTGCGCAGGTAGCGCTCGCACACGATGCGCGCCATGGCGGCGGAGTCATCATTGTTCTTTGCCTGGCGTCCCGCCGTAAAGTACGTCGCCACGCTCAGCAGCAGATTGAGCACCGGCAACGCCAGCAGCTCGTAGCTCTTGCCCCAGCGCGTCGCCTCGCCGGCGGCATTAAACTTCGTTGCCACCTCGGGACCAATGTTGGGGATAACACACGCTGCGACCACCAGCGGAATCACCGCAAGTACGAGCAGCGCAATACCCATGTAGCCAGCTTTTTTGCCATATTTAAACATATGCGTCGTCCTTACACGTTAAAGCGGAAGTGCACGACGTCGCCATCGGCCATGACATAGTCTTTGCCCTCGATGCGCAGCTTGCCGGCAGCCTTGGCGCCCTGCTCGCCACCGAGCTCGATGTAGTCGTCGTAGCCAATAACCTCGGCCTTAATAAAGCCGCGTTCAAAATCGGTGTGGATGACGCCGGCGGCCTGCGGGGCGGTCGCGCCCTGACGAACCGTCCAGGCCTTGACCTCCATCTCGCCAGCCGTAAAGAACGACTGCAGACCGAGCAGCTTATAGGCCGCCTGCGCGAGCACGTCCAGACCGGGCTGCTCCAGGCCCAGGCTCTCCAGGTAGTCGGCGGCGTCCTCGGGATCGAGCTCGGAAAGCTCGGCCTCAATCTTGGCGCAGATGGGCAGCGGCTTGACGCCATCGATGGGCGCCAGGTCCTCGTTAAGCATATCCTCGTCCACGTTGGCCACATACAGGATGGGCTTCATGGTGAGCAGGAACAGGCCCTTGGCGGCGGCACGCTCCTCGTCAGTCATCTCCATGGATGCGGCGCGCTTGCCCTCGTTGAGCCAGGCAAGCAGGCGCTTGGCCACCTCGAACTTGGGCATGAGCTCCTTGTCGCGCTTGGCCTCCTTCTCGAGCTTGGGCAGCTGCTTCTCGAGCGTGCCCATGTCGGCCAGGATGAGCTCGGTCATGATGGTGTCGGCATCGCCGGCGGGATCGACGAACTCGCCCGTGCGGCCCACCTCACGCATGACGTTGGGGTCCTTAAAGTAGCGCACGACCTCGCAGATAGCGTCGGTCTCTCGAATGTTGGCCAAGAACTGGTTGCCCAGGCCCTCGCCCTCGTTGGCACCCTTCACCAGGCCCGCGATGTCGACAAACTCGACCGTAGCCGGCACAATGCGGCCCGGGTTGACGATGTCGGCAAGCTTTTGCAGGCGGCTATCGGGCACGTCGACGATACCCACGTTGGGGTCGATCGTGGCGAACGGGTAGTTGGCGGCAAGGCCAGTCTTTTTGGTAAGCGCGGTGAACAGCGTCGACTTGCCCACGTTGGGCAGGCCCACGATACCGATGGAAAGGGACACGACAGCTCCTTTTGGTACAGGTACTTCAAACCTCATAAGTATAGCGCCGCCGCAGCATCCGGGCGAATCCGGACACCGCGGCGGCGCAAATGAAGCAGAGATAGAGCTCGCTGACTAGTCCGCGAGCTTCTCCACCTGATCGAGCATCTTGTCAAGCTTGGCCTTGGCCTTCTGGGCCTCTTCGTGGGCCTTGGCCTTCTGAGCGGCCTTTTCCTCGGCCTCGGGGTCGACAACGACCAGATTGGACGCATCGTGCTCGACCAGCTTGAGCGCATGCTCGGGGCACACCTTGACGCAGGCTCCGCAACCTAGGCAATACGTGGACTCCAGTGCAAAGCGACCGCTTCCCACCAAATCGCAGGCAAACGTGGGGCACACGTTGACACACTCGCCACACGACGTGCACTTGTCAAAATCGCACTCCGGCGTGCTCACCTGCATGTTCTGGGCAAGCTCGGGATGGTTTTGCAGCGTCGAGAGTACCAGCTGGCGCCCGTGCGTAAGCGTACGGCGACGCTTGGTCGTCGTGGTGCCGCACATGGTGTTGAGCGTGCGCTCCAGCTGCGTAATCTGGTGACGGTGGGCCTTCAACTTCTGCGTCACCGAGGCCAGCGCCGCCGTCGCCGGATTGAGCTTGGTCACCGTCAGGCCCGTTGTACGGGCGATCTTTTCCATGTACTCTTTGCGCTCGTACTCGCGAAGCTTATGGCACTTGAGGCTCTTGGGGTCGACCTCCAGGCCCATGCCCGTACCGGCCCACTCCTCGGCAGTGGCGATGGCCTCGCCCAGAATATCCTCGCCACCGGTGTTGCGACACTTATCGCACACGCCTAGTGGCAGGTAGACGCTCACGTTGGGATAGTCAGCCAGTACCGAGAACCAGGTCTCGGCAGTAATATCGCCCACGCAGGCGACGACGACCTCGTTCTCGCGCGGCATGCGCTTAAGAGCGCGCGTGCAGGTGACGTAGGCGGTCTCGTGGCTCGTAGCAACAGAGACGATATCGTCATACAGGTTTTTGGGCGCCAGGCGCGGCGAGATGATCGCCTCGGTCGGACAGGCAGCGGCGCACAGGCCGCACT
>CABTZA010000155.1 GCA_902489225.1 uncultured Collinsella sp. | reverse complement strand
TCAAGCAGAAGACGGCATACGACAGGTACAACTCGTACAAGGGCGTCGTCGGCAGAACGTTCGAGAACGTGATCGCGAGGGATTTCGACGCCGGGGCCCCGTGGCAGAAGCTGGGGACGGACGTCACCGAGTTCAAGGTAGCTGGCGGTAAGGCCTACCGGGCCCCGACGCTGGACTTCTGCACCAAGGAGATCGTGGCGAGCGACATATCGACCACGCCCGACATGGCCCAGCAGGCGAGGATGCTCGACGAGCTGCTGTCCAAGATCCCCGAGGGCGCCGCCCCGACCATGCACTCGGACCGGGGCTGGCAGTACCAGCACGCCTCATACACATCCAGGCTCGAGGCCGCCGGTATCGTCCAGAGCATGTCCAGGAAGGCGAACTGCATCGACAATGCCGCCACCGAGCAGCTCTTCGGCCACGTCAAGGACGAGTTCTACAGGGGCCGCGAGTGGAAGACGTTCGAGGATTTCAAACGCGACCTGGAGGAATACATAGTCCACTGGAACACGAGCCGGAGGCAGGTAAGATTGAAGGGCCTGACCCCGGAGGAGTACCGGAATCAGGCCCTTGCGGCCTAGTCGCTATTTAGGGCGTCCAAGATTTGGGGCGCGGTTCACACGCGCTGCAGGGTCTTTTTGCATGTCATGTTTAGTTGTGGCCAACGCCTTAGAGAGCGGCGACGACCTCGATCTCGACCAGACCGCCGGCCGGAAGAGCGGCAACCTGGAAAGCGCTGCGCGCGGGGAACGGAGCCTCGAACTTGGAAGCGTAGATCTCGTTCACGGCAGCGAAGTCGGCGATGTCGGCCAGGTAGACCGTGGTCTTGACGACATCGGCAAAGGTAGCGCCGGCAGCGGTCAGCAGGGCCTCAACGTTGGCGAGGGACTGCTTGGCCTGGGCCTCGACGCCCTCGGGCATCTTGCCAGTCGCGGGATCGATGCCCAGCTGGCCGGACAGGAACACCATGTTGCCGGCCTGGATACCGGGGGAATACGGGCCGATGGCTGCGGGTGCGTTATCGGAAGACACGACGGTCTTGCTCATGTTTTTCTCCTTACGATCAATTGAGAGAGCGTGAGCGCGGTGTTCACACCGGGAGGCACAGTTCGGTCTGAACACCGCGCTTGATTGGGATAGTACTCAAGGTTTCCGCGCGATGCAAGATTATTATCACGTTGCGAGAATATTTTATCGCCCAACGGTTTCCCCGAACCGCTGAACGGTTCTCATGTGGAGCAGCCAGTCCAAGCTGCTGAAGACTTTGTCCTGCTTAGGCTGCGGGCGTCGCCCACCGCAGCGACGCCACTATACTTTTGAGTATCTGAGCATTTTGAAAGGCAGGATATGACCGCAACCGCCAGTCGAACCACCAACCGCAGACCCGAGCTTTTAGCGCCCGCCGGAGGACCCGAGCCCTTTGCCGCCGCACTCGCCGCCGGGGCAGACGCCATCTACTGCGGCATGGGCAGCTTCAACGCCCGCCGCAAGGCCACCAACTTTACCGACGAGACCTTTGAGCAAGCCTGCCGCGCCGCACATCTAGCCGGGTCGCGCGTCTACGTCACGGTCAACATCGTCATCAAGCAGTCCGAGATGGACGATGCGCTGCAACTCATCTATCGCTGCTCAACGCTGGGCGCCGACGCCTTCATTATCCAGGACTGGGGTCTGTTCTTTGAAGTCAAGCGCACCATGCCCGGCATCGAGACGCACATCTCAACCCAAGCAAACATCCACGACGACCGCGGAACCCTTTGGTGCCGTGAGCAGGGCGCCGACCGAGTGACCTTGTCGCGCGAGCTCTCCATTGACGAGATCGCCGCCATCCACGACGCCGCACCCGATGTGGACCTCGAGGTCTTTAGCCACGGTGCCATCTGCTTTTGTTACTCGGGCCTGTGCCTGCTCTCGAGCTTTGCCATGGCGGGCCGCTCGGCCAACCGCGGCATGTGCGCCCAGCCCTGCCGCCTGCCCTACGAGCTGATCGACGAGAACGGCCGCTCGCTCTCCCCTGCCGGTCGCGAGCGTGCGCTATGCCCGCGCGACACCAACACTTCGCAGCTTGTTCGCCGTCTGTATGACGCCGGCGCCGCATCGCTCAAGCTCGAGGGCCGCATGAAGGCCCCCGATTACGTGTACTCCATCGTCGACGTGTATCGTCATCAGATTGATGACATGCTGGCCGATGTTTCGACCTCCAAGGATGAGGATGCAGCCCGCCAGCGACAGCTCAAGCGCTGCTTTAACCGCGACTTTACGCACGCCTACCAAGACGGTACCTCGGGTGACGAGATGATGAGCTACGAGCGCTCCAACAACCGCGGCCAGATCGTGGGCACGGTGCTGGGCAGCCGCCCGGCCAACCGCGATGTGCGCGGCCTCAAGCCCGACGACCGCCGTCGGCGCGCCGCCATCGCCCGCATTGAGTTGTTTGAGCCCGTGGGCAAGGGCGACCTGCTGGAGCTTCGCCACGATAACGAGTTTGACCAGTTCCTGACCACCATTGCCGCCGATGATGCCGCCGCCGGTGACATCATCGAGTGCCGCGTGCCTCGCAGCATGCCCGAGGGCTGCCGCGTGCGCGTGATTCGAAGCCAGCGCGCCATTGACGCTGCCGGCGCCGCGCTCAAGCGCGATGTGCTGCGCCGCCGCGCCGTTGATGTAACCGTTGTGGCGCGTTTGGGCGAACCGTTTGCCGTCACGCTTACTTGCTGCGACGCCCCTTCGCTTACGGCCACGGCCACGGGCTTTACCGTCGAGGCCGCCAAGACCCGCGCGGTCGAGGCGTCCGATCTGGTAGAGCATGTGGGCCGCATGGGGTCCTCGCCCTTTGAGTCCGCGAGCTTTGATGTGGCGCTCGATAAGGGCTGCGGCATGGGCTTCTCCGCTGTGCACAAGGTGCGCGCCGCCGCCTGCAAGGCGCTGGAGGAGGCCATTCTGGCACCGTATGACGAGCGTGCCCGCACGCTCGAGCTGCCGGTGCTCGACAAATGTACGCGGCCCATGCCCGAGCACTACCGCGACGAGCCGCAGATCTGCGCCACCGTCACCTCGCTCGAGGCCGCCGAGGCAGCGCGAGCGGAGGGTGCAACGCGCATCTACATGACCACCGACGCGCTCGATGCGGCCGAGCTCTCCCCCGCCGATGCGTTTGAGCAGGGCATCGTGCCCGTGCTCGACGAGGTCTGCCGTGCCGTTGACCACGAGCGCGTCGACCCGTGGGTTGTTGCCGGCGCCACGGTCGCTATTGGCAACATCTCTGAGCTTGCCCTGGCCGCCCAGGTTGGCGCCACGGCCGAGATTCGCTCTTGCCTGCCGGTGCACAACACGCCCTGCATGGAGGCGCTTGCCGAGCGCGGAGCCGGTGCATTTTGGCTCTCGCCCGAGATCACGCTCGACGAGATTGTCTCGCTCGGCGCCGCCGCGCCCGCGACTCTGGGCATCTCCGTCTTTGGCCGCCCGCGCGTCATGACAAGCGAGCATTGCATTCTGCAAGTTGCCAACGGCTGCATCCACGATTGCGCCAACTGCCGCCTGCGTGCCCGCAAGCTCTCGCTCAAGAATATCGACGGCAAGGTCATGCCCGTACGCACCGACATCCATGGCCGCTCTCGCTTGTACGACGCCTACCCCATCGACCTCACGCCTCAGGTTCCACAGTTACTCGATGCCGGCGTGCGCCGTCTTATGGTCGACGGAACCCTGCTCGAGGCCGATGAGATCGCCCGTGCCGTCGCTCGCGTCCGTCGCGCCGTCGAGGCGGCTCAAGCCGGCCGCAAGCCCGCCGCCCGCCTGCGCGGCGCCACCTCGGGCTGCATGTTTGTGGGAATCAGCTAACCGAAAGGCTTACACGTGAACGAAGAACCTCAAGTCCTCTACTGCGATGCCTGGCTCATGGCCATCGACAAGCCCGCCGGCATGATCGTCCACGGCGACGGCACCGGTGAACGCACACTTACCGACTACGCCAGCGACCTGCTGCTGGCGATGGGCGACGGCTTTGCCGCGACCGACATGCAGCCGCTCAACCGCCTGGACCGCAACACCACCGGCGTTGTGCTGTTCTCGCTCGACAAGCAGACGCAACCCGCTTTTGACCAGATGGTCATCGACCACGCCTTCGAAAAGCACTATCTGGCGCTCGCCGAGGGCAAGATCGACTGGAACGAAAAGCTCATCGACAAGCCCATCGCCCGCGACCGCCACGACAGCCGCAAGAT
>CABTZA010000154.1 GCA_902489225.1 uncultured Collinsella sp. | reverse complement strand
CGCCCATGATGCGCATGGCGATGCGGTCGCGGCCCGATGCCGTGTCCTCGGCGGCGCCGTTGGCAACAGCCGCCTCGGCAAGCGCGGCAAGTGTGCCTTCAAGGTCAAAGTTGGGCAGGGTGTCGGGGTGCAAGAGCGAGAGTTTTTCGGCCTGGAGCGCCCAGGCCATGTCGAGCGCCGGGCCCGTAGCACCGATGCACTCGAGAATGGTGTTATACGCCCAGATGCGATCGTCCTGGCCGATCATCGATCGGTGAATAGCGTACTCGATCAGGTTCTGCGCGGCCTCGCGCACGTCAGTCATTACAGCCATGCCGCGTAAGCCCCCTTGTCAGAGATGGCGTAGTGACGGGCAGAGCCCTCGCCCAGCCAGCTGTTCATCTTGGTGATGAAGGTGTCGACCAGATCGAGCGGCACGAAGGCCTGGATGGTACCGCCAAAGCCGCCGCCGTGAATACGAACGGCGCCACGGCCGTCGAGCACATGCTCGGCAAGAGCAAGCGCGTACATGGAAGGCTGCTCGGCACCCAGTTTGGCGACGACATTCTGCAGGTACATGGCAGAGCTGGCGCCGGACTCGCGCGTCAGGACCAGGAACTGGTCAATGTCGCCGGCGTTCAGGGCCGCCCAGCGCTTATCGACCAGGCCGTTCTCGTACCAGTAGTGAACGGCACGCAGGCAGGCGCGGTCGCCCAGCTTGGCGCGCAGCTCGGGGAGCTTGGCGTCAAAATCGGCAACGTTTACCTCGCACAGGCGTGCCTTGCCAAACTCGGCGGCGACGTCTTGCATTTCGCGCGGAACGGCGGCGTAGTCATCGGTGGCGGCCACGTGGTCGGCACCGACCTTAACGAGCACGAGCGCATAACCGTGATCCTCAAAGTTGAGCTCGAGCTTCTTGGTTTTAGGCTGAGCCTGATCCTCAAAGTCCATGTAGGCGAGGCCGCCCAAGCAAACGGCGGCCTGGTCCATCAGACCGCAGGGCTTGCCGTAATAGTTGTTCTCGGTGCGCTGGCTCATCTGGGCGAGCGCGACGGGCTCGATGGCGGGTGCGTCCCAGAGCGTCTCCATGGCGCGACCGTATGCCGCCTCGACAGCAGCGGAGCTCGAAAGACCGCCGCCCG
Organism: uncultured Collinsella sp.; assembly: GCA_902489225.1. GTDB lineage: Bacteria > Actinomycetota > Coriobacteriia > Coriobacteriales > Coriobacteriaceae > Collinsella. Next base: position 3,118 of record CABTZA010000154.1, on the reverse strand, counting down.
AGGGGACGGAGCAGGTGAAGGCAAAGTCGAAGCCCTGGGGCTCAACGCCCAGAGAGGCGATTTCGTGGGCCATGCCGCGGACGAGGCTTGCGGACGTGCCCTTCTCGGACTCCTGAACGTCTAGCGTATCGAGCGTGATCTCAAAGGTGGGGTAGCCCTCATCGGCAACGCGGACCTTGTTGGTGTCGGTCGCTACGGCGATGCCGTCGACGGCGACATCGAGCGAGCCGGCGATAACGTGGCCGCCCTCGTGATCGGTGTGGTTGCCACTGATTTCGGAACGGCCGGGCGCGTGCACGTAGAGCACCTGGCGGTCGCCGATGGGGCCAAGCTCCTCCTCAAATAGCTTGGTGAGCGTGGCGAGTGTCTTTTCGTCGGGAGTGGTCATGGGAGTCCTTTCCTTGGCGCGCACGGGTGAGTTTTGCGTCGTTATGAGTACGTTAACAACTTGAAGCGGCATGAACCAGGTGTTCACGATATCGCACGTTACGGGCTATGTTAACGTACTCATAACACAACGCTTGTCACTTTTTGAGAATCTGGTAATCGGTCGATATTTGGCCGTGAACGGTAGTGCCGTATGGACTTATAAAGCAGAAGAGATGCAGATAGAAAAAGTAGAGTACGTTAACATGCGTCCGATGATAGCGGGCCTCGGCGCGGGGTGTATTTCTGCCCGGGCCGGCATTCACGCTATTCAGATCTCGCAAGGGTGAAGGTGATTCTGTGGCAAGGCGCCCGTCCAACGATACCAGTTCGCGTCCGGTCTCCATGGCCGACGTCGCCCGCGCTGCCGGCGTTTCGCAGCAGACGGTTTCGCGCGTCGCCAACGGCTTGCCCAACGTTAACGAGCAGACGCGACAGCGCGTGCAGGCCGCCATGCAAGAGCTCGGCTTTCGTCCGAGTTATGCTGGTCGCTCGCTGCGCGACGGCCGTTACCATTCGGTCGGCCTGTGCGTCAACGATGTCACCAAGTTTGGCAACCTCTCAATGATCGACGGCATCGCCAGCGCTGCTCGCGAGCATAATTGCGCCATCACGTTGGTCGAGATGTCCAAGACCGAGGAGTTTTCGCTTGCCGAGGCCACGCGTCGTATGGCCGCATTGCCGGTGGACGGCATCATCATCGGCATGAGCCGCATGGCGCCCGATTTTGAGACGTTTGATCCACTGCCGGGCATTGGCACGGTCATCGTTACCATGTACGCGCACCCGCGGGTGACCACGGTCGATTCCGACCATTACGGCTGCTCGCTATTGCTTATGGATCACCTGTTTGAGCTGGGGCACGAGCAGATTCGCTATATCGGCGGCCCGTCGTTCTCGGTCGACGAGCAATTTCGTCGCGCCGGTTGGCAGGATGCGCTCGAGCGTAAACACATCGAGCCGGCAGAGCCGCTCGAGGGCGACTGGTCTGCCAACAGCGGTTACGAAGCCGGCAGGTATCTGGCCGAGCACGATCACACCATGACGGCGATCTATGCGGCAAACGATCAGATGGCAAATGGCGCGATTGCCGCGCTGCGTGATAGCGGCCTGCGCGTGCCCGAGGACGTGAGCGTGGTGGGCGTCGACGATTCGCTCGATGATTTTGTGGCACACAACGAGCTCACGACCGTGCGATTCGATCTACATCAGCGCGGACGCGAGGTGTTTGAGCATGCGGTTCCCGAGGCGGGTACGGCGGGCAAAACCGTTGCCATCCGTATTCCCGGCCAGCTCATTATTCGACATAGCACGGCGATACTGCGCGCATAGTTTGTGCAGGTCAACGGCAGTATATTCCGCCTCAATTACAATCGGTAAGGATGCTGACGGATAGCCGTGGCTATGAAGGCGAGTGTTATGATAGACGGGTTCTTTTGTCTATCTAGGAGGCTTTGCCTGATGGAGATCACCAAGGATATCCGCTACATCGGTGTCGACGATCACGACATTGACCTGTTCGAGGGCCAGTACGACGTGTCCGAGAACGGCATGGCATACAACAGCTATGTTATCTTGGGCGATAAAATCGCTGTCGCCGATTCAGTCGACGGCGGTTTTGTTGACGAGTGGCTCGGTAACCTCGAGACCGTGCTCGATGGCCGCACGCCCGACTACCTGGTTGTCCATCATATGGAGCCCGATCACTCCGCCGGTATCGCCGCCTTTATGGAGCGCTATCTCCAGGCGCAGATTGTGGCCAGCATGGGTGCTTTCCGCATGATGGTCAACTACTTTGGCACCGACTTCCCCGAGCGCAAGATGGTCGTCAAAGATGGCGACGTGCTCGATTTGGGCGGTCACAGCCTAACGTTTGTCGGCGCCCCCAACGTGCACTGGCCCGAGGTGCTCTTCTCCTACGAGTCCACCGACAAGGTGCTCTTTAGTGCCGACGGTTTTGGCAAGTTTGGCGCCAACGACATCGAGGATCCCGAGGGCTGGGCTTGCGAAGCGCGCCGTTACTACTTTGGCATCGTCGGTAAGTTCGGCAAGTTCGTGCAGGCCGTCCTCAAGAAGGCCGCCGACCTGGACATCCAGATTATCTGCCCGCTCCACGGCCCCGTGCTGACTGAGAACCTGGGCTACTACCTCGACACCTATAACACCTGGTCGAGCTATCAGCCCGAGGACGAGGGTATCACGATTGCCTATGCGAGCGTGTACGGGCATCTGAAGGCTGCCGTCGAGGAGCTCGCATCTGCGCTTGAGGCTCGCGGCCAGAAGGTCTCCGTCTTTGACCTGGCTCGTGACGACATGGCCGAGGCCGTTGAGGATGCGTTCCGCTACGACCGTCTGGTGCTCGCCTCCATCACCTATCAGGGCGAGATCTTCCCGTGCATGAGCACCTTCATCCATACGCTCGCCGAGCACGCCTACCAGAACCGTACGGTGGCGCTCGTCGAGGCCGGCTCTTGGGCGCCCGCTGCTGCCAAGGTTATGACCAAGGAGCTCGAGGGCATGAAGGACATCACCCTGGCGCAGAACAAGGTGACCGTGCTGGGCTCGCTCAACGACGCCTCGCGCGCTCAGATCGAGGCCCTCGCCGACGAGCTGTCCAAGTAGCGACACGTTCACTTTTGACGCTCAACCATCACAACCACCACAAAGGGGACAGGCACCTTTGTGGTGGTTT
>CABTZA010000153.1 GCA_902489225.1 uncultured Collinsella sp. | reverse complement strand
CTCGACAGACCATTGAGAGTCAGATCGTTGGCGACCTCAGAGACACGCTCGATAGGAACCGAGCCGTCAGACAGTGCCCACGTGCGATAGATACCGATAATGCCCGACAGCAAAAACGCCAGATAATAGTCGAACATCTCGTCCTTGAGACCTTGGGGCAGCAGATCGCGCTCGGCAATCTCATGTTCGAGCGGCGCACGAAGACGAGCCATAAAATCATCGAGCGGAATGTTCTCGATCAGCTGGCGATTGAGCACCAAGTTGTTGCACAGTGCCTCGTTAACGGTTTTAAAGAAGGTCGCCGCCGCGCCAAGAGCGCGCTCGTTGGTGTCGCCGTCCATGGAAGCAAGCGTTTTCTCGACCGAGTCGGCAATCATCTCCACCACATCGACGGCAATGGCATCGAGCAGGCCGTCAACCGTGCCAAAGTGCACGTAGAAGGTCTTGCGGTCGACATTGGCCTCGCGCGCGATGGCACTCACCGTAATGTCTGCCAGCGGCTTTTCCATGAGCAGGCGCTCGAAAGCGGAAAGGATGGCATTACGGCTGCGAACGATGCGGCGGTCAAGACGCGGTTTGCTGGTTGCCATGGAAGTGTCCCTTCGATATGCGAGCATTCATCAACAGATGAGAGATAATCTACGTAAGAGGATTATCCCCCATACAGCACAAATATGCCCCGCATCATGAAGAACGCACGACTGCCCTACTGCGACTTAGGGTGCTTCTTCTTATTGAGTGCCGACGGAGATACGCGAATACCGTCGCCTGTCTGGCGCACATAGGCTTTATGAGCCGGCTTAGCGGTCCCAGAAGCCTTCTGAGCCTGCTTCTTGGGATCAACGGTAACAGCATTCGCGGGGTGCGGCTTAGTGGGCGCAGAGGGCGTCTGAGGCGCGCGGCCGAGCTTGCGCATCACACGATCCCAGCGCGCATGGATGCTCTCGTTGTGAGCGCTCTTAAGCCCCAGCAGGGGCGCAGCCAAAATGGTCGGCGCAATAAACGTAATGAGGCGCCACAGCAGATAGCCAGCGGTCGAAGCCGACCCAAAGAAATGACCCAAGAACAATGCAAAGCCGCCCTCAGCGCCACCAGTTCCACCGGGCAGGGGGACCGCAGAGCTCAGCAGCTGGACAAAGGCGCTCGCGGCCATGACCGAGAAAAAGTCGACCTCGTGGTGGCCAAAGGCAAGCATCAGGAAATACGGCACGAGGTAGAAAAACGCGAGTTGCAGCATGGTGATGACCACCGTGAGCAGCATGGAAGAAAAATGTCCGGCTGAAAGCTTGAACTTCTCGGAGAAGGAGTAGATCTCGCCATCGACAAACGTGCGCCATCCCTCGATCTTAGTGGCCGAGACACCAATGCGCTCAAGCCAATTGATGATGCAATGGGCGACGCGCGTGACGGTCTTAGGCATGAGCGCGACGGCGAAGATGCCCAGCAAGATGCAGCAGTGCCCACCAAAGCTAAAGACGCACAGCAACGTCATGTCGCCATAGCGCTCGGCAAAAAACGGCATGCGAGCAAGCAGTAGGATAGCGCCCCAGGCAACGAGGCCAAACTGGTACACGATAAAGCGCGTGAACTGCGTTGCTCCGGCCTCGCCGACATTTTGGCCCGCTTTGGTCAGGCGGTAGATCTGGGCGGGAGTCGAGCCCATCATCATGGGCGTCAGGTTGCCAAAGAAGATGCCACTCGCCTCGACCGAGATCAGGTCGCGGATGCCGACGGGCGAATATGGGTCGAGCCAGACGGCGATCGCATAGGCCACAATGCCAAAGAACAGATACATGAACATGCAAAGACACGCGACAACGAGCCATGGCGCCTGGACGCTCGACATAGCGGCCCAGAACTGCCCCATCTGCCCGGTTACAACCAGATAGACGATATAACCCACCAGCACAACGCCGATAAAGATGGCGCCGCGGCGTGCGCTCTTATTGTCATCTCCGCCCGAGGCCTCAACCTCGACCTGGGGCTTAGACGTATGCTGAGAGGACTCCGTCATGAGACTCCTTCTAACAGTCAAAATATCTTGGATATTGTACCCGTAAGGGCCATAGGCAGAACGCAAAGCTCTGGTTCAAACGGGAATTGCAGACGGTTGTTTGAAAATAAAAAACCCGACCTTCCATGGGAAGGCCGGGTATCAGATGTATGGTAGCCCGTACCAGATTCGAACTGGTGATCTCCGCCTTGAGAGGGCGGCGTCCTAAACCGCTAGACGAACGGGCCATAAGCCTCAGCAGAAAAGAAGTGGTAGCCCGTACCAGATTCGAACTGGTGATCTCCGCCTTGAGAGGGCGGCGTCCTAAACCGCTAGACGAACGGGCCACATGACATCTGCACTGCCGTGCTGCGAGGAAATATATTACGGGACAAAAAACGTCAGCGCAAGAAGAAATTCCAAATTGCCCAAATATTGTCGGCAGGTTATGGAACACGCAGGTAAACTGGGTAGCTAATTCAAGTTGAGATGGACCAAAAGAGCTTCGCGCTCGTTGGGAATATTGTCTTCGATCACGGCGTCGAGGGCGGAGTTGAGAAGCTGACCCAGTTCCGGCCCGGGCTTGACTCCGGCACGGATCAGGTCGCCGCCGTAGATGGCGAGCATCTTGAGCGTATGGGGCTCCCCTGCCTTCAGCAGCTCGTGCGCCAGCGCGCGCATCTCCTCAATCGTCTCAACGTAATAGAAGCACGATGGGGCCTTGCCAAGCGTGTCAGCACGCTTGAGGTCCATGAGCTCGTCAATCAGGCGGGCCGTGTCGACGCCCTCACCCGAAAGTGCGCGCATCATATTGAGCAGGCAGGAGCGCTCGGGGCGCAGCGCCTTATCGTGATATTTGATGAGCAGGCAAACGTCGCGCACCAAATCGTGCGAGAGCGCCAGGCGATCCATGATGACACGCGCCTTCTTGGCGCCAAGCTCAGGATGGCCATAGAAGTGACCGCTGCCCGCATGGTCGACCGTAAAACAATCGGGCTTGGAGACATCGTGCAAAAAAGCCGCCCACATAAGGCTCGAAGAGGGCGCGACGCCATCGCACAGCGCCAGCTCCCCTGCCACCGTCAGCACGCGGGCGATATGCTCGTAGACATTAAAGGCATGGTAGACACTGCACTGGTCAAAGCCCCTACCCGCAGCAAGCTCGGGCACGGCGGCACAAATGAGCTCGGGGTAGCGCAGCATCGCGTCTCCCCCGTGACCGGTCGAAAGAATGCCCTCAAGCTCAATACCCACGCGCTCGCGTGCCACGGCATCAAGCAGCGGCGAGCATTCGGCAAGCGCCTGTTTGGTCTTAGGCTCGATCATAAAATCCAGACGGCAGGCAAAACGCACGGCGCGCAACATGCGAAGCGCGTCCTCGTTAAAGCGACGCTTGGGATCTCCGACGGCACGGATAAGTTTACGCTCAAGGTCGCCTTGGCCATCGTAGCGGTCGACAAGGCCGCGTTGGGGATGCCAAGCCATAGCGTTAACGGTAAAGTCGCGACGTGCCAAATCGTCCTCAAGTGACGCCGCACGCTCCACACTCTGGGGATGACGGCCATCGGTGTAAAAGCCGTCCAGGCGATACGTCGTGACCTCAATACGCTCATCGTCACAAATGGCGGTAATGCCGCCAAATTTAATTCCCGACTCAACCACCGCAATGCCGGCGACCTCGAGCGCCGCTTTGGACTCCTGCCACAAGCCGCTGCAGCACATATCAACATCGTGGCTGGGGCGCCCCATCAGGGCATCACGCACCCAACCGCCAACGTACCAAGCCTCAAGACCGGCTGCCTCGAGCGCACGCAGGACACGGATGGAGGCATCGGTCGGCTGCGTACCGTTAAGCGAAACATTGCACATGCCTATGGCCTCCTGCGACTATCAAATTGGCTATCGATTGCGTCTGCAAGAAGTCTAGCAAGAAACAGCCTCCACTGCACACGCAAGTCCGATAAACAAAAACGCATCCGTCCTAGTCTAAGACGGATGCGAAATAATCAAACTAGTCAGGCAAGGTACAGGGACTAGCAGACCTGGCGAACCTCGATGTGCTTCTTATATTCGTCCACCTTGGCAAAATCGCCCAGACCGGGGCACTCGACCACGTTGGCGCCGGTGGCCATCGACAGGCGCAGGGCGTCCCCGACGCGCTCGGGGGCGTCGTGCCACACGGACAAGAAGGCAGCGAGCGAGGAATCGCCGGCACACACCGTCGACAGCAGCTTGACGTCGAAGGTGCGGTTGGCAAACCAGAT
>CABTZA010000152.1 GCA_902489225.1 uncultured Collinsella sp. | reverse complement strand
GCTTATATAACTCGATATTATCCGATATAGTCTAGATTTCGAATGGTGTGTCAGGAGTTCTCCCTTAGGCATTTTGCGGCTATAGGGACAAGGTCGAACATCGTGTGAACGACATCACCCGTGTTTGCAATGGTTGCCGTGAACTTGCCGTTTCCAAAATCCATCAGATGGTAGAGGTTGATCGTCAGATCATGCTGTGCGGCGATTCTTAGAATCCAGTAAGCGCAATTGTCGCTACAGGTTGTGGCGTTGTATATGTTCTGAGGCATGAAGTACATGAGCAGCAGCGTCTTAGTTCCGCCCGATAGCCTTTCCGGTGGGATAATGCCAAGGATCTTGGTGTTTATTGCGCCGGGTCCAACCACGCCGCCCTTATCAATGGATTTAATAAGGCTCTGTTAGACCAGGATTGACATGCCGACCTGCCGGCTAACTCGCCGTCTCCCCGTCGGGCGCCGGCATCTTGACCCTCATCTCGAACGGCATCCCGCCCTCCCGGACGAGCGCCCTGAGGAACGCGTTGACGGCGGTGGACATGGACAGGCCGAGCTCGTCCAGGATGGCCGTGGCCTCCTTCTTGACCTCCGGGTCGATGCGGATCGTCGTGGCCGGCATGTTCGACGGCATGGCCTCACCCCTCCTCGTGTATCGCGGTGCGACCATTCTACCGCCTCTATGCGGCGGGCGCGGCCCAGTAGTCCATGTAGGGCGGCTCCACGTTGAACATGTCGCGGACGCGGCTCCTGCAGACGCCGTGCGCGAGCTGCCGCGCGACCGTGCGCCCGGCGGCGCCGGAATCGGTCGCCATGAAGGTTCGGCACCACCTGAACCAGGCGAGGTAGGCATCGAGGTGCTTCGTCGACACGCCCCTGAACGGCTCCATGAAGGCGCCGAGGAGCGAGTGGACGGTGTTGATCCGGTTGATGGTTCCCCCGGAGCGGTCCTTGGGGTCGTAGGCCGCGTGCGCGGCGACCTCGAGTTCCGCGAGGACATTGACGTAGACGGCCGCCCTGTCGGTCGCGACGACCGAGCCGGCCGCGATGCGGCCCCTCAGCGCGTCCATGGCGCGCTCCCTCGAAAGGGCGCCCCGCCCCGTGACCTCGAGGAACGTCTCGTTCGAGTCGTTCACGCCGGTCATGACGCAGATCCGCTCGCGCGACAGCCCGCGCCTGTGCACCTGCTTGCCGCGGTGCCGGGAGGGGCGCGGCATCGTGAACGACCCCTTCGCGTGGTTGCCCTTGAACGACTCGGGGAAGTAGGTCTCGTCGAGCTCGCAGCCGCAGCCCCGCTCGACCCTGAACGAGGGGGAGTAGGCCGAGAGGCACTCGATCAGCCTGTGGCGCATGGTGTAGGCGGTCTTGAGGCAGACGCGACAGCGCCTCGCGCACTCGCGCAGGGGCAGCATGAGCACGAAGCACTCGGCGTAGGCCATCCAGGTCTCCTTCGGGAGCCTGCTCGTCCCCAGGATGCGCTCGCTGCCCATGCCGAAGGTCCTGCCGCAGCCCCGGCAGAGGTAGCGCTGCTCGCCGTTCTTCGATTTGCCCTTCTTCACGACCGCGACGGACCCGCAGCGCGGGCAGCGTTCGATTTCGCAGGCGGAGCCGGCCGCGTCGTCGAACGCCGCCGCGCGGATCACGTCCCTGACGGACTCGATAGCGCGGCGGCGCTCGGTCTTGCTGAGGTTCGCCATGCCCTTCTTGAAGTTGAGGACCAGGTCTTCGGCGTTCATGCTGCCCCCATCATCGCGGTCTACGGGGTCAAAGATATGGCACCGTGGGGACACATGTATGTCAATCCTGGTCTAACAGAGCCAAAAAGAATCCCGAGATCACTCATGGCACTTCGTATCTGTTATCGTCTCGGTCCCAGGATACAATTACGTTTTCGACCTCGATGCATCGACATGCGTATCCCTTGAATTCGGATACGCAGACCAGTATCGAATTGCTCTTGAAGCAAACAAGGAAGTGAACATCGCAGAGTCAAGCTGAGCTGAGTTACTATAACCGCTCAACTAGCAGACCATTTCGCAGCAGGTCGGAATAAAGCCCCCAGAGTTCTTTGCTGTACAAGCCTCAGAGTCCCAATGAGCCAGCACACCCAAGCGTCGCAAATCCACGCCAATCCGGCACGAGGGTCCCACCAAGCGCCCTTACCTTGGTGGCAAGCAACCCGGACGCACAAAGCGGCCCGGGGCACCCCCACCCAAGAAAGGATCCGCCATGCTCAAAAACAACATCGTCTACCTACTCAAGTTCGCACCTAAGGAAGCATACATCGACGACTTGATGAACGGTCGCCTCTACATGAACGCGGCCGGCTACTATCATGGCCTGTCTGGCGAACAGGGCGATCCGCTCGAGGCGTCCATGGTCCTCCCGGCATGCATCTACGGCAATTACCGCCTGCCCATCTACTGCATGTACACGGTCCGCGAGAACGACATCGTCGACGGTTCTGTCCAAATCCCGAAGCGCATGATCCGGGAGTTCGGATGTGCAGACGGATGGATCGGCATCGTGCGGTACGACAGCTTCGCGCGCCTTATAGACAGCCACACCACCGGCGGCGAGGAGGTATACGCCCACGGCGCCATCTCCTATGGCATCCCCGGACCAAAGCTGATCGAGGAAATTTTCCAAGGCACGATCTGCAACCTACTTATCAAAACGCCCAAGTACGCTTACCAGCAGGAATATCGAATCATCGGGTCGAACCCGGTCGAGTGCCGCCTGATGCCCGATACCAAGCACCTTGGATGCAAAATCGAAGAATATGGCCACGCAGAGCTGGATCTGGGTAGCCAACTCACAGGCTTTTCCTGGAAGACGCCCGTGTCGAACCTCACGGAGGAACAACACAGACTCGCGCTGAAGCTTCCACAGCACGCATAGACAACCCAACGAATGCCGCATAGCCGCCAGATGGGGAAACAGAAAGCCAACAACCATCCCCCCTCCCCAACATTCCCCAGAAAGTTCGCTGATGTTGACTGGGGTTCCCGTAAAATAAACCGCAACATAAATATGTGCGGAGTGCTGGCCTGGAGCTGCCTTCGGACCCTATTGGCTGCTCACCGAGAGGCTCCGCTATGAAACGACCCCTTTACTACCTGCTCTGCGCAATCGCGTGCACGTCCATGGTCAGCGCGACGATACCCATGGCAGCCATCGCGGAAGCCATCCAGCCACAGGCAACAGCCGGGCAGCAAGCGCAAGCCGACGACACGAGCAGTGACGCAGGCAAGGCTGAAGACGGCACCGACACAAGCGCGACAGCAGATACCGTAGAGGACAGCACCGCAACATCCACCGGCACCAGCGCAGCCAACACGGAAAACGCTGACGACACCGCTGCCGCAACCGGCACCCCCGCCCCATCCCTCCGCACCCAAACCAACGGCGCTCCCGAGGCCATCTCCGCCACGGCACAAACCACCTACGCCCACTCAGCAACGGCAAACCAAAACGGCGTCACCTTCACCGTCTCGTGGAACGACGCCCCCGCGGGCACCGCGACGACCTTCCACGTAACCCAAGCCAACGGCTCGTCCCAGGCCAAGGCGCGCATGGACGTGCCCACCTATTGGGACGGCGGCAGCCAGGAGAGCGTCTGCGACCCGTCGCGCCAGGCATGGTCCAGCTACCACAGCCTGGGCACCGCGGGCCACGACTTTACCTTCGACTTCACGGCATCGGGCACGTACCGCATCTACTTCTACTTTATGGACAACGACAGAAACGACCCCCAAAACGACAAGGGGATCTACTACCTGCGCGCCACGGCGGAGGTGACGGTAAACGACGCCGCCCGCCCGAGCGTCACGCAGATCGTCAACGACGCCGTGACCCAGTGCAGGCAAGAGACAGACGGCTCGGAATACGACATGGCGCTGTGGCTCCACGACTGGACGCTCGACCAGCTGGAGTACGACCACGGCCTCAACTGGTGCTCGGCCGAAAGCGGCCTCACGCGCCACCAGGGCACCTGCGAGAGCTACCAGCGCATCTACTCCAAGCTCCTTGACGCCGCGGGCATCGCCAACGGCCGCGTCACCGGCAACGGCCACACCTGGAACGCCGTAAAGATCGACGGCAAATGGTGCCAGATGGACCTAACCTGGGACGACAGCAGCGACAACTGGTACGGAGACCTGGACCAGCGCCATCTGTACTTTGGCCTGACCGACGAGCTCATGGCAATCGCCCACTCCGACCACACGGCAAACTACCAAAAGGCCGACTACGCCTACCGCTCGACCG
>CABTZA010000151.1 GCA_902489225.1 uncultured Collinsella sp. | reverse complement strand
GACGTGGGCCAATGACCGGCGACGACATCGTACTGGCTGTCGAGCAAGCTCTGGTCGTCAATCATCTCGTTAAAGACCGAGGTTCCCATGGATTCCATGCTCACCGTCGCCGCCGAACTCGCGCCGCCGCTCATTGCCTCAGTCATAGCGTTGGGCACCAGCCGAACGGGTTTCTCGTCACCCTTGCCCGCACGATAGACAACCGGCGTCACGCCATAACCGTACTGGATGGCATTGACTTCTTTATCGATGCCATCGCCACCGGCATCGAGCCATGCCTTAAAGCTCGTCATGTCATTGGACTTAACGCTCGCAAACATATCCTTTACGGCCGTGACCACGGGAATCTTATCGGTTCCCTTAGCCTTGCCGCCGGCACTGTCGTCGGACAAATCCACGTTTTCAGGCGAGTCATCATCCGTGGCCCCCTGTCCACCCATCATGGACGACAGGTCGTAATCCTGCTTGGAAATGGTGAGCGGGTAGCTCGAGAGCGTATCCTCCTCGACCTTTTTGATGTAGCCGTTTACGCCGTTGGACAGCGCCAGAATCGCCGCGATACCGATAATGCCAATCGAGCCCGCAAAGGCCGTCATGGCCGTGCGGCCCTTTTTGGTCATGAGGTTTCGGGCAGAAAGCCCCAGCGCCGTCACAAAGCTCATCGAGGTTTTGCGCGTAGGCTTGGCCTCGCGACGCGCGGCCTTTGCTACATCAAAGGGGTCGGAATCGTCGGTGATCTTGCCGTCCGCCAGGTTGACGATGCGCGTAGCGTACCGGTACGCCAGCTCGGGATTGTGCGTGACCATGATGACCAGGCGGTCGCGTGCAACATCCTTGAGCAAGTCCATGACCTGTACAGATGTCATTGAGTCCAGGGCGCCGGTCGGCTCGTCGGCCAGCACAATCTCGGGATCGTTAATCAGGGCACGGGCGATGGCCACGCGCTGCATCTGTCCGCCGGAAAGCTGGCTCGGGCGCTTGTTCACGTGCTCGCCCAGGCCGACTTTCTCCAACGCCTCGCGCGCACGCTGACGGCGCTCGGCATGCCCCACGCCCGTGAGCGTGAGCGCCAGCTCCACGTTTTCCAAAATGGTCTGATGCGGAATGAGGTTATAGCTCTGGAACACAAAGCCGATGCGGTTGTTGCGATAAGCATCCCAATCGCGATCGTGGAAGTTCTTGGTCGATATGCCGTCGATCAGCAGGTCGCCCGAGTCAAAGTGGTCGAGTCCGCCGATAACGTTGAGCATCGTGGTCTTACCCGAACCCGAGGGACCCAGAATGGCCACGAACTCGTTATCACGAAAAGCCAGGCTTACGCTGTCGAGCGCCACCTGCGTAAACGACTGGGTAACGTACCTTTTGCAAATACCTTTGAGCTCCAACATGGACGGCAACCTCTCCTGCGCAGGCACCCTGCCCGCTCTCCCCCGCCGTTCGTATTCGACGCGTTTGTCCTACTCTATCCCCATTTTTCACCGACACCAGTGAGGAATATAGGGAACCGCATCAAAAAACGAACGGGACGGTGCCTAAAAGAAGAGGTCCCAAGCGGGACCTCTATATGGTGGAGATTATCTTGAAAGGTAGCGGACTACTCCGCACAGCGGCGCACAATCCTCGCCATGCTTTACACGTTTTCTACTGCTCGCTATTCGCAATCGCCTGGTCAATAAGCTTGTTGAGCGCTGCGCGCTGCTCAGCGGAGCTGATGGCTCCCACGATGGGCTCCCCTACGATGTTGCCATTCTGATCTATGACATACGTTGTCGGGAACGAGAACAGATTTGACGTAAACTTACCGGCCTCGCTATCCGACTTGAACCAGATGTTCTTATATGTCACGCCCTTCTTGCTCAGCACGTCCTTGGCATCTGCAATCTCGCCCTTGTTGCCATCGAGCGTAAAGGAATTGACGCCCACGACCTGGCCGCCCTTCTCGGCAAGCTCCTGATTCAGTTTCTCAAGATCGCCCAGCTCGCCCACGCACGGCTTGCACGTGGTGAACCAGAAGTTCATGACGGTGACCTTGTTCTTAGAGAACAGCTCGTCGCTGCTCACGTCGTTGCCATCCAGGTCCTTGCCCGTAAAGCTGGGGAACTTCGTCGTCTCGCTCGAAGCATTGGCACCAGCCGTCATGCCAGCGGCCGAAGCGTCGACGCTCTCGCCTGCGCTCGGCGTGCTTCCACAGCCGGGGAACTCCTTCTCCAGGCTCTCGAGCTTGTCCTCGATCTCCTTGATCTGCTGTGCACCGGCCTTGAGCGTCTTAAGCTCATCCGCCGTGAACTCATCCTTGGCGCCGTCGATGGTCTTGAGCAGGAAATCGCCGTAATTGCTGCCGTCCTCAATCATTGCCGAGTCTTTATTTGCCGCATTGAATACCTTTTCCCACAGCGCGTTATCACTCGAAAAGATCTCGTTCTCCTTCTGCATGAGCTTCGCATACAGCTCGGCGGCCTCGTCGGCATTGGCCGGCTTCTGCGCAGTGAGTTCTGCGATCTTAGGATCGGAGCTCGCAGATTCGCTCGCATTGCCACCGGGCGCCGAACATGCCACAAGGCACAAGGCCAATACCGGCACCATAAACAGGGCCGCAATCTTAGAAAGCTTCATGGTCATTCCTCCGTTTTGTCGAAGCTTGTTTACTTTTTATCGGCGGTCAAGGGAAGCTTTTCCGCCGACACATCCAGGCCATAGCGATAGCTGATGGCATCGACAGGACAGGCCCCGATGCACTTTCCGCACCGGATACATTCGGCATGATTGGGCGCGCGGACCACATCAACGTCCATCTGACAAACCTTTGAGCACTTGCCGCACGAGACGCATTTGCACGCGTCAACTTGAATCCCCAACAAGGACACCCTATTCATGAGCGCATAGAATGCGCCGAGCGGGCAAATCCATTTGCAGAAGGGGCGGTAGAACAAAACGCTCAGCACTACCACGGCAATGAGAACGGCAAGTTTCCAAGTAAAGAGATGTCCCAACGCAGATCGAATGCCGGCATTAGCAATGGCCAGCGGAATGGCGCCCTCGAGCACGCCCTGCGGACAGATGTACTTACAAAAGAACGGATCGCCCATGCCCACGTCGTTAACCACCAAGACGGGCAGCAGCACCACGGCAAACAGCAGCACGACGTACTTGATGTACGTGAGCGGCTTAAGCTTTTTCGTGGAGAACTTTTTGCCGGGAATCTTGTGAAGCAGCTCCTGAAGCCAGCCAAACGGGCACAGAAAGCCGCATACAAAGCGTCCCAGCAGCACGCCGAGCAAAATGAGCGTACCGGTAACATAGTAAGAAAAGTTGAACTTGGAAGAACCTACCACCGACTGGAACGACCCGATGGGGCACGCACCCGATGCCGCGGGGCACGAATAGCAATTAAGTCCAGGTACGCAGACGGTTTTTCCCGCGCCCTGATAGATGCCGCCTTTGGCAAAGTTTGGCAGGTGAATGTTGGTAATAAGTGTTGCCGCCGCCTGAATGAATCCGCGAAATCGGGCCAAAACATGCGACGCAGTGTTTTCTCTTTTATCCAATTCCGATACACTCCAAGCACAGCCTAATCGCTTTGGCCAGCACGGCATCCGCCTCGCCACGCATAACACCAAAGCACACCATGGCAATTCCGACGATCAACAAAGCGACCTGTACCACGGGTTTTACCGCTTTGAACAACCCAACCACTCCTTTCGTTACGTGACCATTGGACCATATCGACTATAAAATCCGTGTTAAGCGCGATTTGGAATGTGCAAGGAGACTGTTATGCGTATTTTGATCGTCGAAGACGAGCGAGCACTGTGCGATGCAATCGCGCGCAGCTTGCGAAACTTGGCGTACAGCGTCGACTGCTGTCACGACGGACAGGAGGCGCTCGACCTACTGGACGTTGAGGTCTTCGACCTCGTGGTACTCGACCTCAACCTTCCCCGCATCGACGGCATGACCGTACTCAGGGAACTTAGGAAAACTGACTGCGAGACTAAGGTACTGATTCTGTCCGCACGTGGCGAAGTATCAGATAAAGTCGCCGGACTCGATACCGGCGCCAACGATTACCTCACCAAGCCGTTTCATCTGGACGAGCTTGCGGCAAGGATTCGCAGCCTTACCCTAAGACGCTTTACACAAAGCGACGTAGTTTTAACCTGCGGAAAGCTCAGCTTTGACACCAAGGCGCGCATCGCTTCCGTGGACAGCGAGGCTTTATCTCTTACGCGCAAGGAAACGGGAATCTTGGAATACCTGATGCTTAATCAGGGGCG
>CABTZA010000150.1 GCA_902489225.1 uncultured Collinsella sp. | reverse complement strand
CGAGCTCGTGAGGTGGCTGTGGGCCCTCGGCGCGATGTGCCGGGAGGCAACCGAATAGACATAGCCCCCGTCCCGGCGAGCCGGGCAGCCTTCGGGGATACCCCCGTTCTCGCTGTGCGCGCGGCGGCCGCCGCATCCGCGTCGACAGACTTGGGGAGCCCCGCCGAAGGAGAGGATTGCGGGCCGCCAGAGCGGTATCCGCGGATATGAGACTGAGCCGAAGGCGTCGACGACATGCCGGGGGCGGACCGGGACGGGTTCAACGGCAGGCCCCGCCGACCGATTGCAAGCGGTCGGCGGGGCCATTGTGGCTCTTGACAGCGGATTGGGTCATATGAGCGAGCGGGTCGCATTTGAGGCAAGGTGACGTGAAACGAAAGGGCGCTGACCTTCTGGTCGCGCCCTTGAAGTTGAACGTCAGATTGTCCAAATGCGGCCCGCGCAGCGTCGAGCAGTTACGGCGTTTGGTAAAACGCCGTAACTAACGTGCTCCGTACTGCTCGTAGTAGGCGTCGATGGCGGTCTTGAGCTCGTCGTCGATGACAACCTTGCCGTCGATCTCGTGGTTGTAGAGGGTCTCGACGACCTCAGCCATGGAGACGATGCTCGCGACGGGGAAACCGTACTTGGCCTCGATCTCCTTCTGCGCGGTGGTCACACCGCCCTTGCCGACCTCCATGCGGTTGAGGGACACGATCAGGCCCTTGATCTCGACATCGGCAGCAGCCTTGACCTTGGGATAGGTCTCGTCGATGGACTTGCCGCTGGTGGTAACGTCCTCGACCATGACCACACGGTCGCCGTCCTTGGGCTCATAACCCAGCAGGTTGCCCTTATCGGCACCGTGGTCCTTGGCCTCCTTGCGGTCGCAGCAGTACTTGACCTCCTTGCCGTACAGCTCGTGGTAGGCAATTGCGGTCACGACGGCCAGCGGAATACCCTTGTAGGCCGGTCCAAACAGCACATCAAAGTCGTCGCCAAAGTTATCGTGGATGGCCTGGGCGTAATACTCGCCCAGCTTCTTGAGCTGATAGCCCGTCACGTAAGCGCCGGCGTTCATAAAGAACGGGGACTGACGGCCGCTCTTGAGCGTAAAGCTGCCGAACTTAAGGACGTCGGACTCGACCATAAACTTGATGAACTCTTGCTTGTAAGCCTCCATGCGGGCTCCTCTCGTAATCGCGTACGTGCCTTCCAGTTTAGCGCAGGCGAAGCGTCGATGCGGGCGCGCTTTGGGGCCACGGCATTCTGTAAAGGCTTTGTCAGGGGGAATGGTTTTCCGAACAATGGGGTTGACATGTCAAACCCCCTCATCAAGAATACGGGCGGATTAAAAAGGGGTACGAGATACCCAAAGCGCGCTGCGCTCAGCCTTTAGGAGGTGTGCCATGGAAGGCAGTCCTAGTCGAAAAACCTGCATGTCGCCCTCGGCACGCCGCGAGGACTCCGCACACGCATAAACGCCACCGGCAGATCGCCAAAACCACCGCAAAGGCGCGCTGCACCCTTTGTGGGCTCAAGAGCTTGACGTGAGCGACATCTAGGTTTTTTGAAGCAAATACGACACGTACGCTAACTCCCCTCAACAAGGAGGACCCTATGCTGATGCTCAAAACCGTCACGGTACTCGAAGCCATCTCCAAGCGCCGCCGCACGGCGCGCCCTGCCGCTCATACCGGCCTGTCCAAGAACACCATATTCGCCGCCACCCATAGTGCCGAGGACGCCCTCGTACTGCTTGACGCCACGGCAAACGGCCTCACCGTCGAGCAGGCAACTGAGCGCCTGAACGCCGTCGGCCCCAACACCATCGAGGCAACGACCAAAACGCTCGCCCGCCGCATCGCCGACGCGTTCATCGATCCCTTCGCCGGCATCCTCGCCGCGCTCGCACTGGTCTCGCTCTACATCGACGTGCTCGCCGTGCCCGAACCGCAGCGCGACCCCTCCACGGTCATCGTCATCGGCACCATGCTGCTGGTATCGGGCGGCATGAAGTTTATCCAGGAAGCCCGCAGCGGCAATGCGGCCGAGGCCCTCAAGGACCTGGTCTCCAACACTTGCACCGCCCTGCGCGACAGCGAACGCATCGAGATCCCCCTCGACGAGCTCGTCCCCGGCGATGTAATCCGTCTCTCTGCCGGCGATATGGTGCCGGCAGATGCCCGCATCATCACCGCGCGCGACCTGTTTGTGATCGAGTCCGCACTCACCGGCGAGAGCGAGGCCGTCGAGAAGACCACCGCCGTCACCGTCGTCGAGGGCGCCGACGGCTCCGCACTGCCACTCTCTGCCTGCAAGAACATCGTCTTTACCGGCACCTCCGTGCAAAACGGCGCCGCCATGGCGCTTGTCGTTGCCACCGGCTCGGACACCTACCTGGGCGGCATCGCCAAGATGCTCAACGGGCGCGGCGAAAAGAGCGCGTTTGACCGCGGCGTCTCGAGCGTCTCCATGCTGCTGGTGCGCCTGATGCTCGTTATGGCGCCGGCCGTCTTTGCCATCAACGCCGCCACCAAGGGCAACGTCATCGACGCGCTGCTGTTCGCCACGAGCGTGGCCGTGGGCATCACGCCGCAGATGCTTCCCGTCATCGTGACCACGAGCCTGTCGCAGGGCGCCAAGGACCTCGCCCGTCGCCAGGTTATCATCAAGGAGCTGCCGGCGATTCAAAACCTCGGAGCGATGGACGTCCTGTGCTGCGACAAGACCGGCACCCTCACCGAAGACCGCATCGTGCTCGAGCGCTACCTCAACACCGATGGCAACGAGGACGCGCGCGTGCTGCGCCATGCGTTTTTGAACAGCTTCTTCCAGACCGGCCTCAAAAATCTTATCGACCTGGCCGTAATCGACCGTGCCGATGTGACGCCCTCGACCGTCGCACCCGATTCCATGCTGGGCCAGAGCCTGCGCGACCGCTACACCAAGGTCGACGAGGTTCCCTTCGATTTCTCGCGCCGTCGCCTGAGCGTAGTTGTCGCCGACGCCCAAGGCAAAACCCAGATGGTTACCAAGGGCGCTGCCGAGGAAATGCTCGAGATCTGCTCCTTTGTCGAGATCGATGGCATCGCTCAGCCGCTCACCGACGAGAAGCTCGCCCAGATTCGCAAGCAGATCGCCGGACTTAACGCCGAGGGCCTACGCGTAATTGCCGTGGCGCAGAAGACCAATCCGCGCTGCGTGGGCGAGTTTGGCATCGCCGACGAGTGCGACATGGTGCTGATGGGCTTTTTGGCCTTCCTCGATCCGCCCAAAGCAAGTGCCGCGGGCGCCGTCGCCACCCTCGAGGCCAAGGGCGTGGCGGTCAAGGTCCTAACCGGCGACAACGACCGCGTCGCCGCCACCGTCTGCGAGCAGATTGGTATCGATGCGAGCAACGTCTTGCTCGGCTCCGAGATCGATGCGCTCGATGACGCCGAACTTGCCAAGCGCGCCGAGAAAACCCACCTCTTCGCCAAGCTCTCGCCGCTGCAGAAGGCGCGCCTGGTACGTGTCATGCGCGAGATGCTCGGCCACACCGTGGGCTTTATGGGCGACGGCATCAACGACGCCGCCGCCATGCGTGCGAGCGATTGCGGCATCTCGGTCGATTCGGCCGTCGATATTGCCAAGGAATCCGCCGATATCATCTTGCTTCAGAAGGACCTGGGCGTGCTCGAGCGCGGCATCATCGAAGGCCGCCGCACTTACGGCAACCTGCTCAAGTACCTCAAGACCACGGTGAGCTCCAACTTTGGCAATGTGCTGTCCGTGACCGTCGCGAGCCTGTTCTTGCCGTTTTTGCCCATGAGCGCCCTGCAGCTGGTACTGCTGTCGCTGGTCTACGAGATCGTGTGCATCGCACTGCCGTGGGACACCGTCGATGACGCCTGGACTGCCCGCCCGCGTGCCTGGGACGCCGCGTCCATCAAGGGCTTTATGCTCGAGTTGGGCCCCGTGAGCTCGCTGTTTGACATCGTGACCTTCGCCGCGCTCTTCTTTGTCGTGTGCCCCGCCGCCGTGGACGCAAGCTGGTCCGAGCTTGCCGCCGCGGGCGACGTCGCGGGTATGGCGACCTTTGCTGCGCTCTTCCAGAGCGGCTGGTTTGTCGAGTCCATGTGGTCGCAGACACTCGTGGTCCACATGTTGCGCTCCCCGAATCTGCCGAGCCCGCGCGACCACGCCGCGCCCGCATTGTGCGTTCTTACCGTGCTGGGCCTGGCGCTCGTCACCTGGCTGCCGGCAAGCCCCATCGCCGATGCGCTCGGCCTCATGCCGCTGCCCACGAGCTTTTTTGGGCTGCTCATTGGCATCGTTACCGCCTATATCGCGCTCACCCAGCTGGCAAAGCGCCGCTACATTGCCCGCCACGGCGAGCT
>CABTZA010000149.1 GCA_902489225.1 uncultured Collinsella sp. | reverse complement strand
TCTCTATGCCAAGCGTCAGCTTTCGTGGGTTAAGCGCGATGACCGTATCGTGTGGTTTGATATGGAGGAATATACGATCGATGAGGTCGTTGAGGATATCCTGCATCGTATTGAGGCTGCCTAATGGCCCGTTTCCCTCTTGTTCCCACGGCACCCGAGCCCGAGCGTGCCATTTTGGTTGGTGTTGAATGGCGCGACAATGCATGGCCGCTCGATCGCTCGCTTGATGAGCTGGAGCGTCTTGCCCACACGGCTGGTGCCCAGTGCGT
Organism: uncultured Collinsella sp.; assembly: GCA_902489225.1. Classification (GTDB taxonomy): domain Bacteria; phylum Actinomycetota; class Coriobacteriia; order Coriobacteriales; family Coriobacteriaceae; genus Collinsella. The sequence goes on along the minus strand of CABTZA010000149.1, from coordinate 4,106 downwards.
GGCACGTTTGTCGCAGCGTTTGGTAAAGCCGTATCCTAAATCGTTTATCGGCTCCGGTAAGGTAGAGGAGCTTTGCGGCCTGGTGCATCGCATGGATGCCGATGTCGTTATTTTTGACGACGACCTGACGCCCTCGCAGCAATCCTATTTGGAGAAAGCCGTGGGCGAGCCGGTAAAGATTATCGATCGTACTGCACTGATCTTGGATATCTTTGGCCTTCATGCTCAGACGCGTGAGGGACGTCTGCAGGTACAGCTGGCACAGCTTCAATATTTGTTGCCTCGTCTGCGTGGCATGTGGAGTCATCTCGCCAAGGAACAGACGCGCGGCGGCATCGGCTCACGCTTTGGCCAGGGCGAAAGTCAGCTCGAGGTCGACCGTCGCCTCATTCGTAATAAGATCGCTGCGCTTCGTCGTGAGCTCAAGCAGGTTGAACAGCGTCGCGATGTCCAGTCCAAGAGCCGCATTGAGTCTCCGGCGTTTCGCGTCGCGTTAGCCGGTTATACCAATGCCGGTAAATCGACGTTGCTCAATCGTCTGACCGGCTCTACGGTACTTTCGCAGGACAAGCTGTTTGCTACGCTCGACCCGACTACGCGTTCGTATCGCCTGCCCGGCGGTCGCGGAATGACGATTACCGATACCGTCGGCTTTATTCAAAAGCTGCCGCATGGTCTGGTCGATGCCTTTAAATCGACGTTGTCCGAGGTGTTGGGTGCCGATTTAATTCTCAAAGTCGTGGATGCGTCTGATGAGGACTATGAGCGACAGCTTGAGGCTGTCGACCGCGTGCTTGATGAGATCGGTGCCGGAGAGCGTTTAACGCTTACGGTGTTCAATAAAATCGATCTTCTCGATAGCGTCGATCGATTGAGTTTCCGTCGTCGTTATCCCGAAGCCGTTCTGTTCTCGGCCCAAACGGGCGAGGGGCTCGACGATCTCGTCGATCGCATTGCTTGCGAGGCAGCTGCCACCGATGTACTGCTTTCAGCCGACATTCCGTATCGTGAAGGTGCGCTCATCACGCTCGTGCATGAGCAGGGGACCCTTTTGCACGAGGAATATCTTGAGGATGGCGTTCGTATTGTGGCGAAACTGCCGGCTCGTATTGCACCGCGGCTCGAGCGTTATCGCACCGAGTAGGCGAGCTCCAAAATGCCCAGTATGATGGGCTGATGTAGCAGATAAAAGGGGAGTGCATGACGTCCAAGGCTGGCGAGCGCCGGCAGGGGGTTGGCGTAGGCCCAGCTTGGGGCGGGGTGTCCGCATCTTTGAGCGGTGCGCGCAGCAAAGTATCCTGTGAGATACATGAATATGAACGGGATGATTGGATAATAGTCGCCTGAAACAAACCGGGGGCCGGGAAATCCTAGCCACGCCAAATAGGGGAATGAATAGGTCGATTTCGGGATGCCCCATGTCGCCGCGAAGAGAGCGAGGCATATCGCAATGCCCCACGTGCTGGGCACTTTCTTAAGCATCGGTCGTGCTACGGCTGTTACAGCGGTACACGCCGCCATGCAATAAATGATGCCAAAGTTCACTGAATCGTCGACCGATACGAGCGTTGTTGCGATCCAGACGACCAAAGCTGCGGCAGCGTACTTGGCCGCTCGTTTAGCATTGTTGCGTGAGAGCGTGCACATCCAACCTGCGATAAACAAAAATACCCAGCTGATGCTGGCGCGCCAGATGTCTTGAAAGACGGTCTGGGTAAACCAGGGCATATCCCAGTCGTACAGGTAGGCGAGATCGTAGCAAGCGTGAAAACCTGCCATTGAAATCATCGTAAACCCGCGGACGGTATCAAAGATGGTGATGCGTTTTTGCATTACGAGAACCGGCGCATTAAGCCGACCACTTTGCCCAAGATAATGGGATTCGTTGCATAGATAGGCTCCATGGTGTCATTCTCAGGCTGTAGGCGTACGCGTCCCTGCTCCTTGTAGAACGTCTTGACGGTCGCTGAACCATCAATCATGGCCACGACAATTTCGCCGTTCATGGCACTCTTTTGTTCACGGACGATGATGTAATCGCCATTGAAGATGCCGACATTGATCATTGAGCTCCCATGCACCTCAAGGATAAAGGAACCCTGATCAGTGGCGATTTCGGTCGGGATAGTAAAAGTGTCTTCGATATTCTGCTCGGCCAGAATGGGAATCCCAGCCGCGACGCGACCAACGAGCGGTAGCGAGACCGTTCCGCGAGGTGCGGTGGGCTCGTCAGATTTAGAAATTGAGACAGAGGAACCGTCCTCGTTAAAGAGTTCCAGGGCGCGCGGTTTGGTTGCATCGCGCTTGAGTAGCCCGCGCGCCTCCAGGGCAGATAGATGGGCGTGCACGGTGCTGGGGGAGGAAAGGCCCACGGCAGAAGCCATCTCGCGCACGCTGGGCGGATAACCCTTCTCCTGCTGATATTCCTTGATGAAGTCGTAAATTTGCTGCTGACGCTTGGTAATTTTGCGAGCCATCAGGGCATCCTCTCTACCCATGTCAAACAAATGTTCGAATTTTGCTTGACAGGAACAACTGTTCGAAGATAATAATAACCGAACATTCGTTCTCGCGCTAGACATTTTTGTCCGCGCGGCTTGATAAAACTGTTCTCAGCAAAACACGCGAGAGGAGAACATGATGAACGCAACGAATATGGTCCAGGGAAACCTTGCCCTTAAGCTTGAGACGCCTGCAGAACCCACTTTTACGGTTGTTCAGGGTGGCCGCTCCGGCTTTCAGACTTTGACCGTAAAGCCTGCCCGCAATCAGCAGGCTGTAATCGCGCCGGCTCGCGTTGCCCTGAAGGTTCCGACGATTGTCGCCGTTGCCGTTGCGCTTACGCTCTTCTTTGTCCTCGCTACGTCGGTCTTTAGCGCTCGTCACGCCGCGTATGCCGAGTCCGTTTCCAACGTTACCTACGAGACCATTCGCGTTCAGCCTGGCGATTCTCTTTGGTCTCTTGCCGAGGAATATCCAATCGAAGGCCTTTCCACGCAAGAGACTTCCGACATGATCCGTAACGTCAATCATCTGGAGCATGGTTCGCTCGCCGCCGGTGCGCATCTTAAGGTTCCTGCTCGTTCGTAATCTTTATCGCGCTGCGCATGGTACCCTTGTTATCGTTTAAGAGGAGGTACCATGCGCTGTCCCAAATGCGGCAAGGCACATACCCGCGTCGTTGATTCTCGTATGCAGGAGTCAAATAACACCATTAAGCGCCGTCGTGAATGTTGCTCGTGTAACTATCGCTTTACAACGTTTGAGCGATGCGAAGACCCAATCGAGGTCATTAAGTCAGACGGAACCAAGCAGCGGTTCGATCGCAATAAGCTGCTCGTCGGCTTGATGCGCGCCACCATCAAGCGCGATATCGACACTAAGAAGCTCAATGAGATTATCGACGACATCGAGGTCGAGCTGCGCTCTCGCACGCTGACGGCCGTCACGTCCCATGAGTTGGGTGACATGGTGCTCAAGCGTTTGGCCAAGATCGACAAGGTGGCGTACATCCGCTTTGCCTCGGTCTACCGCGATTTTAAAGACGTCGATGAGTTTCTGCAAGAGCTCGACAAGCTAAGGTGATTCCATGTCCAACTTTACCGTCAACATAAAGCGTCTCGACCCCACCGTCGAGCTTCCCAAATACGCCCATCCCACCGATGCCGGCTTGGATTTGCGCTCCAATGAGGACTGCGTCCTGAAGCCCTTCGAACGCCGTCTGGTCTCTACTGGGTTGGCCATCGCCCTGCCCGACGGCTACGCCGGCTTTGTCCAGCCCCGCAGCGGCTTGGCCATCAAGCAGGGCCTGTCTATAGTCAATACGCCCGGCCTCATCGACGCCCACTACCGAGGAGAACTCAAGGTTATCCTCATCAACCTGGACCCCTCAAACAACATCCAAATCAACAAAGGCGACCGCATAGCCCAACTCGTCATCCAAGAAGTCCCCACGGTTAACCTCATAGAAGTAGAAGAACTAGACGAAACCGACCGAGGCAACGGAGGCTTCGGCTCCAGCGGCGTCGCTTAATCATTTTCAAGATGTAGAGTTGGCCTCTCACCCGGGGCCCACACATATCATCCCGTGCTCAAACATTCTCGCT
>CABTZA010000148.1 GCA_902489225.1 uncultured Collinsella sp. | reverse complement strand
CCCTGCTCGTCGCCGGTGGCATCGGTGTTCCGCCCGTGCTGTGCCTTGCCGACAAGCTTTCCGAGCAGGGTGTGGCCGTCGACGTGTGCCTGGGCTTTGGCACCGCGTCCAAGGCCGTGGGTGTCGATGAGTTCCGCGCGCTGGGCGCCACGGTCAACGTTTGCACCGATGATGGCACGCTGGGCACGCACGGTTTTTGCACCGACCCGGCAGCCGAGCTGCTCGGCGAGGGCGGCTACGACTATGTGGCCAGCTGCGGCCCCGCTGTCATGATGAAGAAAGTCGCCGCCGCTGCCGCCGAGGCCGGTGCGTACTGCGAGGTGTCGCTTGAGCGCATGATGAGCTGTGGCTTTGGCGCCTGCAACACCTGCAATGTCGAGACGGTCGACGGTATGAAGGGTGCTTGCATGTGCGGCCCCGTGTTCGATGCTTCCAAGGTGGTGGTCTTCTAGTGGGTACCGTGAACATGGCCGTCGATTTCGGCGGCGTCAAGATGCAGAACCCCATCAACACCGCAGCCGGTACCTTTGGCTACGGTTGGCAGTTCCAGAACTTCTTTGATGTTTCCCAGCTGGGCGCCATCACCACCAAGGGTTGCGCTGCCGAGCCCTGGCCCGGCAATCCCGCGCCCCGCATGGCTGAGATTCCCGGCGGTATGATCAACTCCGTGGGCCTTCAGAACCCCGGCGTGGCTGCCTTTGCCCGCGAGTCCGGTCCGTGGCTCGAACAGCTGTCCAAGGACGGCTGCCAGGTCATCTGTCAGGTTGCCGGCCACTCCGTTGACGAGTTTGTCCGCGCGCTCGAGATGTATGTCGAGCTGTGCCCCTGGGCTGCCGGCTACGAGATCAACGTGAGCTGCCCTAATATCGCCGCCGGCGGTGCCGCCATGGGCTCTACGCCCGAGGGCGCCTCATCCGTTATGGCTGCCTGCCGCAAGGTGACCGATAAGCCGCTGTTCGTGAAGATGGCGCCGGTCAACGTCGCCGAGATTGCCAAGGCCCTCGAGGCTGCCGGCGCCGACGGCCTTTCGGTCATCAACTCCATTCAGGGCATGGCCATCGACGTCCATACCCGCAAGTCCCGCGTGGCCAAGCCCAAGGGCGGCCTTTCGGGCCCGCTGTGCCACCACATCGCCGTGCGCATGGTCTGGGAGGTTGCCCAGGCCGTCGATATCCCCATCAACGGCGTCGGCGGTGTCATGACCGGCGAGGATGCGGCCGAGTTTATCCTGGCCGGCGCCACCTGCGTGTCGGTCGGCATGGCCAACTTCGTCGATCCGTGCGCTTCGCTCAAGATCGCGCACGAGCTCGAGGCCTGGGCTGAGTCCCAAGGCGTGAAGGACATCAACGAACTGGTAGGTGCTTTCGAATGCTAGAGACCGATGCCCGCGACCGCGTAATCGTCGCTCTCGACTGCGACCGCGAGCGTGCGCTCGAGCTTGCCCACGAGCTTTCGGGCCATGCCGCCTGGCTTAAGGTTGGTATGACGCTCTATTACGCTGAGGGCCCCGAGATCGTCAAGACCTTTAAGGACCTGGGCTTTAAGGTCTTCCTTGACCTTAAGTTCCATGATATTCCGCATCAGGTTCGCGGTGCCGCCCGTTCGGCCTCGCTTGCCGGTGCCGACCTGCTCTCGGTTCACGGCTTGGGTTCGGGCGCCATGCTCGCTGCCTGCCGCGAGGGTGCCGAGGAGGCGCGCGAGGACCGCGCCAAGCTCGTCGCCATCACCGTGCTCACGAGCATGAATCAGGATGCCTTGAGCGAGATTGGCGTCGAGTCGCCGGTGGCCGAGGAGGCCGCCCGCCTGGCAAAGCTCGCTCAGGCCAACGGCATCGATGGCATCGTGTGCTCGCCGATGGAGGCTCACGACATGCGTGAGCTGCTGGGTCCTGATGCCCTGATCGTGACTCCGGGTGTGCGTCCGGTGGGTGCCGCCTTAGGCGACCAGTCCCGCGTGGCGACGCCTTCCCAGGCTATCGAGCGTGGCGCAAGCCACATTGTGGTGGGCCGTCCCATCACCGGCGCCGACGATCCGGTTGCCGCCTTTGACGCCATTGTCGCCGAGCTGGTCGAAAACATCGCGTAAAAGATTCCCCTAAGTCACCACTTTTGGGTCTCATTAGCACAAAATAGCCCCTGTGCCTGCGTAAACTTTCCCATCCTTTGTGTGGAATCGCAGGTCAGGGGCTTAACTTTGGGCGCAGTATATTGCACTTTTTGCGGGTATCGTCTAACCTATGGAGCCGCGATTGGGTATTTTGTACGTTCTACGTGCTAAAATGCCAATTATTGAATCAGATATAACCCAACTATTTGGAGGTACGAATGGCACTCCCTCAGCTTACCGATGAGCAGCGCAAGCAGGCTCTTGAGAAGGCTGCTGCCGCACGTCACGCTCGCGCCGAGCTTCGCGAGCAGATCAAGAAGGGCGAGAAGCCCCTCGAGTCCGTGCTCAACTCCGATGACCCCATCGCTTCCCGCATGAAGGTTTCCACCCTCATCGAGTCTCTTCCTGGTTATGGTAAGGCCAAGGCCGCCAAGATCATGGAGGAGCTTGGTATCTCCGCTACCCGTCGCGTCCAGGGCCTCGGCGTCCGTCAGCGCGAGCAGCTCCTCGAGCAGCTGACCAAATAAGTGAGCGCTCAGGATTCCAAGCTCTTTGTGATTTCTGGACCGTCAGGCGCAGGGAAGGGTACGCTCGTCACTCGTGTGCGCGAGCGCCGCTCGAACCTGGGCCTGACGGTTTCGGCTACCACGCGAGCACCACGCAAAGGTGAGGTCGATGGCGTCAACTACTTTTTTCTGACGCGCGAGGAGTTCGACCGCCGCGTGGCAAACGGTGAGTTTGTTGAGTGGGCCGAGGTCCACGGTAACTGCTACGGCACGTTGGTGAGCGAGGTCACATCCAAGCTCGCCTCTGGCGCATCTCTGATTTTGGAGATCGATGTCCAGGGCGCCCTGCAGGTGAAGGAGCGTTTCCCCGAGGCCGTGTTGATCTTTATCAAGCCGCCTTCGCTTGAGGTACTCCGCGAGCGCCTGGTCGGTCGCGGTACCGAGACGCCCGAGACGATTGAGCTGCGTATGGCAAACGCCGCCGATGAGCTTGCCCTTGCCGACCGCTACGACGACGTCGTGGTTAATGACGATCTCGACCGCGCGACCGATGAGCTCGTTCGCGTTCTCGATATGCATGAAAGGATCTGAGGTCCGTGTCCGTTGTAAAGCCTTGCATTGACGATCTTCTGGAGAAGACCGATCACAACCGCTTCCTGCTCGCTTCGCTTGCCTCCAAGCGCGCCTGCGACATTAACAGCATGCTGCGTGGCCAGCACAACCGCGTGCTTGCCGTCCAGGATGTCGATGACATCACCATCGGGCTTTCCGGTGCCGATACCATTTCGATGGCTATGGATGAGATTGTCGACGGCGACATCTCTTACGACGAGGCCCGTTATGAGAAGGCGCTCGGCCACAAGGTTGCTGAAGCCTAAATGGCGGCTCGCGTCTGCCTGGTCCACTATCACGAGGTTGGACTGAAGGGTAAGAACCGCGCACATTTTGAGCATATCCTCATGGATAACATTAAGGCGGCTTTGGCCGCCTTTTCCGTGAACGCCGTGTCTCGAATTTCCGGTTATATCCTCGTGACCTTTAACGAGCATCAGGCCGATGATGCGGCGCGTGTCATTCGCACCGTTCCCGGCGTTGCTCGTGTGTCTTTGGCGTATCACACCAACCGCGACCCGCAGGAGTACTGCGCCGCCGCCGTCAAGGCGCTGCGCGAGTTTGGTTCCTTCGATTCGTTTAAGGTGCACGCTAAGCGCTCCAATACCGACTATGAGCTCACCTCGATTGACATCAATCGTCAGGTGGGCGAGGTGTTGTGTGAGGCCTTCCCCGATAAAAAGGTTCAAATGCACGACCCCAATGCGATGGTGCACGTACTGGTGGTCCAGGGTAGCGTTTATGTGTACGCGCGCTCCGAGCGCGGCGTGGGCGGTCTGCCGGTGGGTTCTGCCGGCAAGGTCGTGACGCTGCTGTCGTCAGGTATCGATTCTCCGGTGGCGACCTGGATGCTCGCGCGTCGCGGCGCGGTGTGCGTGCCGGTACATTTCTCTGGTCGTCCGCAGACGCCCGATACGAGCGAGTATTTGGTGCAGGATATCATCCGTGCGCTTGAGCCGGGTGTCCAGATCGGCCGCCTGTACGTGGTGCCGTTTGGCGACTGCCAGCGTGAGATTTCGGTCACCTGTCCCAGCAATCTGCGCGTGATCATGTATCGCCGCATTATGTATTCGGTTGCCGAGCGCATCGCGCATATCGAGGGCGCTAAGGCCATCGTTACGGGCGAATCGCTTGGGCAGGTTGCCTCTCAAACGCTT
>CABTZA010000147.1 GCA_902489225.1 uncultured Collinsella sp. | reverse complement strand
TCCATACATAAGACACTCCTTGTTCGTAGGCCGGTTTCCGCGGATCTATATTGCGCCTGGCCGATGCGGCTAGGCTCTTTCACGCGAACGCTTATGCGAGCAGGGAGAAAGCTCAAGCTATTTTTCTCACAGTCGATACTTTGCGAGCAACGATTTGCTGTTCAATTCTCGGAGAGAAAATCAAGGTGGCCGAGGAGTTATCAGGCAATGAGATTGTGTCTAGAGAACACGAACGAGAGATGCGATCTACAGACGACTGAATAGCTCTATCCGTTTTGGTTACAACGAAATGTATGCCGCGCGCCTGCGGCATGAAGAAGGGAGATTCTTATGAATATCGTTGTATTGAGCGGTAGCCCGCGCAAGGGCGCCAATACCGACACCATGGTCGAGGCGTTTGCCGAGACCGCGCGCGAGGCCGGCCATACGGTCGAGGTCATCCGCGTTGCCGGCAAGAAAATCGCTGGTTGCCTGGGGTGTCAGTATTGCTTCGCCCACGAGGGCACTTGCGTGCAGAAGGATGACATGGCCAACGTGATTGAGTCGCTGAAAGACGCAGATATGGTCGTCTTCGCCTCGCCTATCTACTGGTTCGATATCACCGCGCAGGAGAAGGCCGCCATCGACCGCCTGTACGCCTTCGGTGCTACGGGCTTCCCGTTCACCAAGACGGCCCTTTTGCTCGATAGCCACAGCGAGGGCGTCTATGATGCGGCGATCGCTATGTACAAGTCAGCCTGCGCGTACTGCAAGTGGGAGGACCAGGGCATTGTCACCATCAGCGGTATGACCGAGCGCGACAGCATGGCATCGTCGCCCAAGTTGGAAGAGGTACGAGAGCTCGCTCGCAAGCTCGCCTAAGGACAAGAGGAGCGCATGGCAATCAGCGTTATTGGAAGTACTTGCCGTCCTTGCCGGGTGAATCGTTGATTGCCATGCACCGTTGCCCTTGTGGACAATCTCCGCGTGCTAGGAGACTTTCTCGCTCAGGAACTCCCTGAACGCGGGGATGTCAAAGCCAACGAGGCCACGTCCACGTTCCCCGATGACGCCGTCCTCGAGGAGACGGCGTTTATATTGGCTTGCATAGTTGCTGGCAACGCCCATGCGTTTGGCTATCTCCGAGACCCTGCTGGGGCCAGAATCGGGCAGCATCGCGAGCAAAAACTCAATGTCTTTATCGGAAAGCTCCCGATAGGTCGTTTCGAGAATTCGATCGCGCAGCTCCATGCGGGCAAGCAGAGAACCCTGCTGGACATCAGGTGCGCTGATTTTGGGCGAGTTCTCCGAAACATCCCATGTGCGATATCCGACGAGCTGCATCATGTAGGGGAATCCGTCGACGGCCTTCACGGCATCCTCGAGCGCTTCTGGCGTGATTGAGCGGCCTCCGGCCTCAACGGTTTTGCGGAATGCGTTTGCAATTTCAACGTCAGTGATTCGTCCCAACTGATGATATTGGGAACGCCTGAGGAACGAGACGGAATCGTTACGCAGCAACGCCGATACTTTGTAGGGCAGTCCTGCCATGAGTAGGGCAACTTTTTTACCTTCGCGTACAAAGTGCTGGTAAACAGAGGCAAATTGAAGCATTTCTTCGAGATCGACGGTGACTTCATCGATGGTGATGAGAAGTCCGATGTCATGTTTTTCGAGTTGCTTAAAGATGCCATTCATGCGTGTGCGCCAGTTGCCCTGGGCCTCTTGAGCATATGTCCAATCGATGCCCACTGGACCAATTTGAACACCGTTTATGCGCGCGTGAGGCTGTGAGAGGTAGCTATCTGCGGCTTCTTTGGTTCGCTCGATAATATCTTCGAGCATGCCTGGCATGGCGGAGACATTTGCTGCGATCCAGCCGTGTTCAAGCGCCGTTTCTGAAAGGAGCGAGAGAAGCGCCGTCTTGCCCGTTCCCCTTGCGCCCGTAAAAATAGTCGACAGGTTTGGATCTCCCGGGCCGTTGATAAAGCCACGGTTGATGTCACGCAGAATATGCTCGCGACCCGCTAGAAAGGGAGGGACGCTTCCAAATGTTGGGGTAAAGGGGTTCTTGCTGTACTCCATGGTAGCTCCTTTGCAAGTTTTGCTAATTTTTGCAACTTTTGCTAACTTTTGCAAGTTTTGCTAACGACTGACCAATGGGCATCGAAGCAGTGACGCTGACATTTTTTACGCAGAAAAATAAGCAGAAATCAATTTATCTGCGTTAAAAAATAGTTGAGAAGAAAAACGACGAGTCCCGGGCGCAATGCCGTTGCGTTCCGGGCCTCGTCGCTTTGCGAAGTATCTAACGATCTCGTTGCCGTGGTACCTAGTCAAACAAGCTCGGCATGTCGTTTTCCTTCATGAGGGCACCGGCAGAGGGAAGGCTCTGCGCGGTGAACTTTTCGGCCGAGACGCCGGCGCCAAGAATCTCCTCGGTCGTGCCGACCGTGGTGACCGAGCGGCCCTTCTTGGCCGTAAGGGCCTGGACGCCCTGCGTGTTGGTGGTCGTCTTGGTCTTGAGCAACGACGTGTTGAAGTTCATCAGGCGGTAGTCGCTCGAGACCAGCGCGATGTCGCGATCTTCCTTGAGCACCTGGGCATACAGCAGCTTGCTGCCACCGTAGATAGCGTTCTTGAGACGTTTGCGGTTGGTCTTGGTAACGTATCCGGAAAGTGCGACGCGCACCACGCGGCCGTTCTCAAAGACAAACAGCACGTCGGCCTTGTAGTCCTCGGGGTCGATGACCCAGATGACATTCTCGTCGGGTTCCATCTCAAGATCGGTCGGCAGGTACGAGCCCAGCTGGGCCGACTTGGTGTCCTCAAACGCCGCAACCTTGCACTTGTATACCTGGCTCTTGTTGGTAAAGACCAGCAGCTCGTGGGTGTTGGAGGACGGGAACTCGATAAAGGGTTTGTCGCCGTCCTTGTACTTGAGCGTGGTCGCCTTCTTGAGCACACGGTCCGTCATCTTCTTAAGGTAGCCGTCGCGCGAGAGCATGATGGTGACCGGGTACTCCTCGACCTCGGGCTCCAAGCTTACCTCGATAACCTCATGGGGCTCGATCCTGCCCGTGCGGCGCGGCATCACGTACTTCTTGTTGACCGCGGCCAGCTCGTCGCTGATGACCTTCTTGATGTTCTCCTCGCTGGAGAGGATCTCCTCAAGCTCGGCAATCTCGCCCTCAAGCTTGGCAATGTCCTTGGTGCGGTTGAGGATGTACTCCTCGTTGATGTTGCGGAGCTTAAGCTCGGCAACAAACTCGGCCTGGGTCTCGTCGATGTCGAAACCCTTCATAAGGTTGGGCACGACCTCGGCTTCGAGCTTGGTGCCGCGGATGATGGCGATGGCCTTGTCGATGTCGAGCAGAATTGCCTCGAGGCCGTGCAGCAGGTGCAGGCGCTCGGACTTTTTGCCCAGGTCAAAGTTAATGCGGCGACGCGTGGACTCAATACGCCACTTGACCCACTCGTGCAGGATCTGGCGCACGCCCATAACGCGGGGGTAGCCGTCGACCAGTACGTTAAAGTTGCACGAGAACGAATCCTGCAGCGTGGTCGAGCGATAGAGCTTGGCCATGAGCTTGTCGGGGTCGACGCCGCGCTTAAGGTCGATAGCGATGCGCAGACCCGAAAGGTCGGTCTCGTCGCGGATGTCGGCGATCTCCTTGACCTTGCCCTCCTTGGAGAGCTTGACGATGCGCTCGATGATGACATCGGTCTTGGTGGTGTAGGGGATCTCGTAGACCTCGATGATGCGCTCTTCGGGAATCCAGCGCCAGCGGGAGCGGATTTGGAAGCTGCCCAGGCCGGTCTCGATAATCTTTTCCATCTCCTCGCGGCGGTAGATGATCTCGCCGCCGGTCGAGAAGTCGGGCATGGGCATATACTCGAGCAGGTCGCAGTCGGGATCCTGCAGGTAGTGCATGGTGGCGGTGCAGACCTCGTTGAGGTTGAAACCGCAGATGTCAGAAGCCATGGCGACGCCGATGCCCTTGTTGGCCGAGACGAGGATGTTAGGGAACGTGGTGGGCAGCAGACGCGGCTCCTTCATGGCGCCGTCGTAGCTGTCGACGAAGTCGACCGGGTCCTTGTCGATGTCCTTGAAGATCTCGGCGCTGATGGGGGAGAGCTTGGCCTCGGTATAACGCGAGGCGGCGTAGCTCAGGTCGCCCGAATAGTACTTGCCAAAGTTGCCCTTCGACTCCACGAACGGCGCGAGCAGCGCCTCATTGCCGGTAGCCAGACGCACCATCGTCTCGTAGATCGCGGCATCGCCATGCGGGTTGAGCTTCATGGTCTGGCCCACGATGTTGGCGCTCTTCTGGCGCTCGCCCTTGAGCAGACCCATCTTGTACATGGTGTAGAGCAGCTTGCGATGCGAGGGCTTAAAGCCGTCGATCTCGGGGAATGCACGCGAGACGTTGACGCTCAT
>CABTZA010000146.1 GCA_902489225.1 uncultured Collinsella sp. | reverse complement strand
TTTCCTGCTCTACAGTCCTGCTCACGACGGAGGCCACATTAAGTGGCCTCCTGTTCGTGCGGAACTCGCGATAAAGTTCATATGCGGTCCCCGGCGCCCGGGCAGCGCCGGGGACCTTTCTGTATCGATGCGGCTTCTGAGCCGGATTGGCGTCGACAACGTCCGGCAAGGTTAGCCAGCTGCGTCGAATTTCCGGCGTGCTTTAGCTGAAAGAAAAAGATGGTGTGCGGAGCTTTGCTCCGCATTTGGGATGGGAGCCCCTGAGAGCCGTGGGAGCCGGGCGGCGCATATGAACTTTATCGCGAGTTCCGCACGCAAAGGAAAGCACTTAATGTGCTTTCCGTCTTGCGCAGGACTGTAGAGCAGGAAAGTTCATATGCGCCGCCCGGCTCCCACGGCTCTCAGGGGCATCTCTCATGCAAAAACTGTCGTGGGGTAAAGTCCGAGGTCAGTGGCGTTTTATACCGAGAAATCCAAAAAAAAGTTGAAAATTCATTACAAATTTGCGTTGACTTTAGGTAACTAAAGTTTCATACTCCTTTTCAACCACTGGGGGATGTGAACACGCACGGATCGTTCGCATCATGATTGAAGAGGATTTCTTAGACATGTTCACGCATCAGCTAAACATTATCAGCGTAGTAATTATCTGATGCGGGTTAGCACATACAGCTAGCCCGTACGATAACGGGCGGCTGATGAAGATGAGGGCCGTCGAGCGCAACCGACGGTCCTCATTTTTTATGTCTAGGAAGTTCTTTTTAGAGGAGGAAATGTAATGAACGGAGTTTTGCTCATGGTTGTGGCCGCGGCGGTGCTCGCCTGCGGCTATCTGGGCTACGGCCGCTGGTTGGCCAACAAGTGGGGCGTTGACAAAGAGGCCCTCACGCCGGCCAAGCGCATGAAGGACGGCAAGAGCTTCTCGCCTGTCTCCGCCTTCACTGCGTTTTCGCACCAGTTCAGCTCGATCTGCGGTGCTGGCCCTGTCACGGGTACGATCGTCGCCATGGCCTTTGGCTGGCTGCCCGTCGTGCTCTGGGTCCTCGTCGGCGGCATCTTCTTTGGCGCCGTCCACGACTTTGGTGCCCTGTACGCTTCGATGAAGAACAACGGCAAGTCACTCGCTCAGCTCATCGAGAAGTATATCGGCAAGACCGGCCGTCGCCTGTTCCTGCTGTTCTGCTGGCTGTTCTGCATCATCGTCATCGCCGCCTTTACCGACATGGTCTGCAAGACGTTCATGTTCACCCCGGCCGTTGACGCTTCTGGTGCTGCTACCGGTGCCATCGACTTCACCAAGTCCTATGCCGCCGGCTGCGCTGGTACCATCTCCATCCTGTTCACCTTCGTCGCTATCGCCTTTGGTTGGGCCCAGAAGAAGTTCAACCTCACCGGCGCTGCCGAGTTCGTCACCGGCGTGGTCCTCATGGTTCTCATGTTCGCCGTCGGTATGCAGTTTCCGGTCTACCTGGATAAGTTCCAGTGGTTCGCCGTCGTCATGGTCTACCTGGTCTTCGCTGGCGCTATGCCCATCCAGATGCTCAAGACCCCGCGTGACTACCTCACTTCCATCATGATGATCGTCATGATCGTCTGCGCTGTCCTCGGCATCGTCGTCCTGGGCGTCAACGGTCAGGCCACTATCACCGCTCCGGTCTTCACCGGCTTCTCCACTGCCTCCGGCATGATGTTCCCGGTCCTGTTCGTCTCCGTCGCTTGCGGTGCTCTCTCCGGTTTCCACAGCCTCGTTTCTTCCGGCACCTCTTCCAAGCAGGTCGAGAAGGAGCAGGACGCTGTCAAGGTCGGTTACGGCGCAATGATCGTCGAGTCCTTCGTCGGCATCCTTGCCATCATCGTTGCCGGCATCATGTTCTCTGATATGAACACCGCCGGTACCGGCGCCCTCAACGCCGGTGTCGCTTCCACCCCGTTCCAGATCTTCGCCGCTGGCATCTCCCGCGGTATGCAGGCCTTCGGTGTTGACGGCACGCTCGCTACCGTCTTCATGACCATGAACGTCTCCGCTCTGGCCCTGACCTCGCTCGACGCCGTCGCCCGCATCGCCCGCACCTCGTTCTCCGAGTTCTTTGCCCAGACCAACGACGCCCTGGCCATCGAGTCCAAGGCCGGCTACATGAAGGTCCTCGGCAACCCCTGGTTCGCCACGGTCGTCACCCTGCTTCCCGGTCTCGCCCTCGCTTTTGGTGGCTATGCCAACATCTGGCCGCTCTTTGGTGCTTCCAACCAGCTGCTCGGCGGCATGACCATGATCACCCTCGCCGTGTTCTGCAAGTGCACCGGCCGCAAGGGTTGGATGCTCTACGTGCCCGTCGCCTTCCTGCTCTGCTGCACCTTCACCTCGCTGGTCCAGAGCGCCATGGGCTGCATGGCCGCCGTCCAGGCTTACGGCTTCTTCGGCACCATCCCGGCTACCGCCACCACGGCCGCCGTCTCCGTCGCCGCCACCAAGGGCCTGCAGCTCGTCTTTGCCGTCCTGCTGATGGTCCTGGGCCTCATCGTCGCCGTCAACTGCCTCAAGGAGTTCTTCGGCAAGGAGGCTGGCTCCATGCCTGATGAGGAGCCCGAGTGGTCCGAGATGGGCAAGGCCGAGTACGGTCGCGCCGCTGCCGCCGAGGCTCCCGCTGACGCCGAGGCCGCCAAGGCCTAGTCGGTCGGACGGGTTGAATCTCCCATCCATTTGACTCGGAAAGACCGGGTCCGCGACTTCGCGGGCTCGGTCTTTTTTCATGCAAAAGTGGGTGACGCTCGAGTGTGCTCGAGTGTTCTCGCAGATGTTTTGCATGGATAAGGGCGCGCGTTGTACCATATAAACGTATATGTGTACATATGAAAGGGGCCCCGTGGCCAAGACGGTATATTCCGATAACCAAAATAATGTCGATGCCCTGGCTGAGCGTCTGAGCAGCCAGACATCGCTTTCTGCTGAGCGTGCCAAGCTGGTTGCCTACGACCTGCTTTGCCGCAAGGCGCTCAAGATCAAGTCGAGCGCGCTGGCGCAAATTTTCCGCTCCGTCGATAAGGAATGTGACACCAAGGCGATGCGCGATGAGCTTATCGCGGCAAATATCGTGACCAAGATCGAGGGTAGCGGCATTAACGGGCGCCCGGCGTTCTATACCATCAATGCCGAGATCCGCGATGCCCAGGAGCAGCCTGCCGAGTCCGTCGAGGATTTTGTCGTCGAGGATTCCGCTGACGTGCCTGCTGTGGAAGAAGCTGCTCCGCGTGAGCATGTCGATACCGATGAGTTGCTCGATGAGAACGTCGTGCGTGCCTTTACGGCCAAGGCAGGACGCGGCGATTTTGGCGGGGGCGGCAAGCGCGATGCACAGCGCCGCGCCCAGCAGGAGCGCTTCCGTCGCGCCGTTGCTCGAAAGGGCGAGACGGATGCCGAGGCTGTTGAGACCGAGGTTGCTGCCGAGTCGCAGAAGCCCACGAAGGAGCAAAAGCCCGTGGAGGCCCAAGAGCCCAAGCGTCGTCGCGGTGCTCACTTTAAGGCTGCAGCGCAGGATGCCGCGCGTGAGGTTGAAGAGTCTTCTGAGGTTGCAGACGATGTTGAGGAGTCTGCCAAGAAGGCTCCGGGTTCGTGTCGTCCCGGCCGCGGTTTTGCGGGACGTGCGTATCCCGTAAAGCGTCAGGAGAAGGGCGAGTCGGTTTCGACCACCCAGGACGAGAAGGCCGTTGAGCCGGTGGCTCGCGAGCAAAAGCCTGTTGAGCCGCAGCTTGAGGTTGATGCCGAGGCCAAGGGCCAGCAGCCTACTGATGAGCAGACGGAGCAGAGCGCGTCGAGCAAGCCTCGCCGCCGTCGCCATCGTGGGGGCCGCAGTTCCCATGCCGAGACTGCAGCCGAGAAGACCATGCCACAGGACGAGGATGCGAAGGCCGAGGTTTCTTCGGGGCAGCCTAAGCGCCAGTCAGCGAAGGAGAGCAAGTCCGATCGTCCGCAGAAGCAGGCGTCTATGCCGAAGCGCGAGCGCAATTCCCAAGGCGATTCTAAGCGCAAGTCTCAGAAGAAGCCGGAGTCTGCCGCAGTAGATACTGCTGCCCGGCAGCCCGAGTCGGCCGCCCACGGCGAGGTCTCGGCGTTTGCCCTTGCCCGCGTTTTAGGCAGGCAGCTGCTCAAGGTTGTCCCCACGCCTATGGCGCTCTCCAAGATCAAGGAGCAGCAGACACAGATCGTAAAGGTCGAGGGCAAGGACGGCAAAAAGGCTCCGCAGCGCACTCAGCACAACGAGATGTCCAACCGCAAGATTGCCGAGGAAATCGCAATCATCCAGGCTTGGATCGAGCAGAACCGAGGTGCCGATACGCCGGTTGCCTCGCGCCGCCAGCGTGCCTACCAGATCTTTAACGACGAGAAGGCTTTTGACGGCAAGCACGGTGAGCGCCTGATCAGGCG
>CABTZA010000145.1 GCA_902489225.1 uncultured Collinsella sp. | reverse complement strand
AGTTTGTCGCGAGTTCCGCACGCAAAGGAAAGCACTTAATGTGCTTTCCGTCTTGCGCAGGACTGTAGAGCAGCAAACTTAACCGCCCCGCCCGGCGGGCGAGCGCAGGGATACGACATCTGTCCAACAATTCGTGTAAAACACAATGAAAAACCGTTTGATGTGAGTTAATATAAACAACGTCGTGAATCTGACTCCTGTCGCATGGCTGACAGGGGTTAAACACAAAAAGGAGTCAATTATGGTTTCTGAGAAGGCTACCCTCGTTAATCCTCAGGGTCTTCACATGCGTCCGGCTGGCCTCTTCGCCTCCACCATGGGCAAGTACGCCTGCGACGTGACGGTCGTCACCCCCGAGAAGGAGGTCAACGGCAAGTCCCCGATGGCCCTCATGGCTGCTGGTATCCCCTGCGGTACCGAGGTTGAGGTCAAGTGCGACGGCGCTGACGAGGCCGAGGCTCTGGCTGCTGCCATCGAGCTCATCAAGAGCGGTCTTGGCGAGTAGAACTCAAACGGGTCGCATGTTGAACAACTAAGTTCATATTTGGGGGCGCAGTGACCTGTTTTAAGGTAACTGCGCTCTTTTGTCATGGATATGGCAAAACGCTTTATCACATGACACGGAGAGAGGAATGGGAATGTATCAGGGAGTCAACGCTTCCGAGGGCATCGGTATCGGCACCGTCATGGTCGCCGTCGATCCCGACTTGACGTTTGAGCCGCACGAGGTTGCTGATTCGGCAGCAGAGAAGGAGCGCTATCAGTCCGCTCTTTCGGTCTTCTGCGAGAAGACCCAGGCTCAGGCCGACCACATGAAGGAGACGGTGGGCGAGGCCGAGGCCGAGATCATGAGCGGACACATTGTCCTGGCTCAGGACCCGGGGATGACCGACGCCATCAACGCCGCCATTGACGGCGGCACCTGCGCCGAGCAGGCGCTCATGGACACCTCGACCATGTTCGAGAACATGTTCCTGTCCATGGACGACGAGATGTTCCGTCTGCGCGCGGCCGATATCGCCGACATCCGCACCGGTATTCTGGCCGAGCTGCTGGGCAAGGAGGTCGTCGACCTTTCCGTCCTGCCCGAGAACACCGTCGTTGTCGTGCACGACCTTACGCCGTCCATGACCGCCACGATCGATAAGGCCCACGTTGCCGGTATCGTCACCGAGACCGGTGGCCGTACGTCGCACTCCGCGATTATCGCGCGCGCCCTCGAGATCCCGGCTGTCCTTTCGGTTTCCAACAGCTGCACCGCACTGCGCAACGGCATGACCGTTGTCGTCGACGGTGGCAAGGGCATCGTCGAGGCCGATCCCGACGAGGAGACGCTCGCCGCCTACACCGCCAAGGCCGAGGCCTTCGCTGCCGAGAAGGCAGCCCTCGAGGCCTTCCGCGGCAAGCCGTCCGTGACTGCCGATGGCATCAAGAAGATCATCGCCTGCAACATCGGTAACCCCGATGACGTGCCTAACGCACTCGATCACGACGCCGAGGCCATCGGCCTGTTCCGCTCCGAGTTCCTATTCATGGACTCCGCCGAGCTTCCTTCCGAGGAGGAGCAGTTCAACGCCTACCGCAAGGTTGCCAGTGCGCTCAAGGGCGCTCCCGTCATCATCCGTACGCTCGATGTGGGTGGCGACAAGGAGATCCCGTACCTGCACATGGTCAAGGAAGATAACCCCTTCATGGGCTTCCGCGCCGTGCGTTACTGCTTGGCAAATCCCGATCAGTACAAGGTCCAGCTCCGTGCCCTGCTGCGCGCCAGCGCCTTCGGCGATGTCAAGATCATGATCCCGCTCGTCACCTGCGTCGAGGAGGTTTTGGCTGTCAAGGAACTCGTTGAGCAGTGCAAGGCCGAGCTGACCGAAGAAGGTCGCAAGTTCAACGAGAACATCGAGGTCGGCATCATGGTCGAGACGCCCGCCGCTTCGCTGCTCGCTGACCGCCTGGCCGAGGTCGCCGACTTCTTCTCCATCGGCACCAACGACCTGATCGGCTACACCATGTGCGCCGACCGTGGCAACGACACCATCTCCAACCTGTACCAGGTGTACTATCCCGCCGTGCTCCGCTCGCTCAAGAACATCATCGAGAGCGGCGTGAAGGCCGGCATCATGGTCGGTATGTGTGGCGAGGCCGCTGCCGATCCGCTGCTTGAGCCGCTGCTGATCAGCTGGGGCCTGGAGGAGTTCTCGATGAGCGCTCCGTCGATCCTGCGCGCCCGCAAGACCATCAGCCAGTGGACCAAGGCCGAGTGCGACGAGCTCGCCGAGAAGGCGCTCGCCTGCAACACCGCCGCCGAGGTCAAGGCACTGCTCGAGTCCGCAGCTCGCTAATTTGGTATCAGAGGTAACCGCGTGGTTGGAATGGGCCGGCCACGCGGCCCTCACATATACAGGGGGTACTGTAAATGTTCTACACGCTAACCGCTAACCCGGCTGTCGACATGACGGTTTCGAGCTCTCCGCTCGAGCCCGACGAGAACGTCCGCACCGGCTCGGCCAGCTACACGGCTAACGGCAAGGGCCTCGACGTGTCCTTCGCCTTTAAGAAGATGGGCGTCGACACCGTCGCGCTCGGCTTCTTCGCTGGCTTCACGGGCAAGTTCATCGTCGAGGAGGTCATGAACCTGGGTTGCCTCTGCCGCCCGGTCTGGACCGACGGTATCACGCGCATTAACACCTACGTCAACGATGGCCAGCACGAGTACGGCATCCTGAACCCGGGTGCTCCGATCACGCCGCAGCACCAGGAGGAGCTCTACAACATCCTGGACACCGCGGGCGATCTCGAGTGCCTGATCGTTTCCGGCTCCGTGCCTCCCAAAGCTACGCCTGACTTCCTGGCTAAGGTCATGGAGCACGCTCAGGCTCGTGGCGCCGACGTCGTCCTGGACCTGTCCTCCGACAAGCTCAAGGAGCTCGCTCACAAGAAGCCGCTGCTCATTAAGCCGAACCATCACGAGATGAAGGCCATCTTCGGCGTGCCGGTCGACACCGACGACGAGGTTCGCGTTGCCATGAAGCTCGCCCACGATGCCGGCGTTCAGAACGTGCTGCTCACCCGTGGTAGCCGCGGCGACGCTTACTTCTCCAATGGCGAGGACATCTGGTACGCCAAGCGTGAGTTCAACATCAAGCTGGTCTCTTCTGTCTGCGCCGGCGACTGCACCCTCGCTGCGTTCCTGCACAAGTGGTACAGGGATCGCGACAACGTCGAGGAGGCCATGAAGCTCGCTATGGCCACCGGCGCTAACGTCGCCGAGTCCGTCGGCATCGGCGACTTCGGTCACGTCGATGAGTACAGCAAGCGCGTTGCCGTTCGCAAGCTCGACCGCAAGTAAGCGAAACTCATTATTTTCGCGTGTATGGCGCCCCGGTTTTGGCTGGGGCGCCATTTTTGTATATTGTGGGCGAGCGACAGGACAAGGACCCTATTTCTTTTTGCCCGTCATCCCGCCGCCCTGCACGCGTTCTACACCGTTCGCCGAGTTGCTATGGTCTTTTCCCGAGGCGTGGAATATACTTTCATTAACACGTTACCTTGTGAAAGGAACTTACATGATTTACACGCTCACTGCAAATCCGGCCATTGACTACAACATTGCCTGCGACGGTCTTTCCGCCAACACCGTCACCCGCACGCGCAACGCGGTCTATACGCCCAACGGCAAGGGTCTTAACGTCTCGTTCACCCTCGATCACTACGGTGTCGACACCACGATCCTGGGCTTTTTTGCCGGTTTCTCGGGCGAGTTTATCGTCAAGGGCGCCGAGGCCCTGGGCGTGCCTGTCAAGCCTGTGTGGACTGACGGCATCACGCGCGTCAACGTATTCCTCAACGCCGGTCCCGACACCGAGTACAACATGGTCAACGCAGGCGCCGCCATCAATGCTGCCAACGAACAGGAGATGTTTGACCTTATCGATTCGCTCGACGACATGACCTGCCTGGTCATTAGCGGCTCGCTGCCCCCCAACACCTCCGAGGGTTTCCTGGCCGAGGTTCTGCGCCGCGTTAAGGCAAAGGGTGCCGAGTTCGTGCTCGATATCTCGAGCCATCAGCTGGCCGACCTCATTGCCATGGAGCCGTTGCTCATTAAGCCCAACGACGACGAGCTGCTCGACATCTTTGGCATTAAGGTGAGCGGTGGCGACGACGAGTCCGTTAAGGGTGCGATGACCGAGCTGCACGCCAAGGGCGCTAAGAATGTGCTGCTGACCCTTGGTGGCGACGGCGCGTACTTCTCCAACGGCGAGCACATCTGGTTTGCCAACCGCACCTTCGAGGTCAAGCTGCTGTCGACGGTCTGCGCCGGTGATTCCTCGCTTGCCGCCTTCCTGTCCGTGTGGCACGACGCTCCCGAGCGCGTCGAGGACGCACTGCGCCTCTCAATGGCTACCGGCGCCAACGTGGTTGAGTGCCCTGGTTTGGGCGATTTTGCCAAGGTGGACGAATATAAGAAGCACATCGAGGTTCGCCAGGTCTGCTAGT
>CABTZA010000144.1 GCA_902489225.1 uncultured Collinsella sp. | reverse complement strand
TGTTGCTTCCAATCATCTGGCAGGCAGGCTCAGCAGCAGGTACGTGGCGTGGAGAGAAGACATGCCGAGGCGAGGGACAGCTGATGCGCCCCACAGACCCGACCGCCCGTCTTGCACATGACCGAGCGCCGCAAAGGCCGCATGCCGGATGCTCCCGGGCACGCCCCGGCGATGGGAAGCGCCCGCAACGGAAATCCGCATGCGGGATTATTGTACCCCGCCGTCAAGTGTAATTTCGGCAAATATAGGCGGGCGGTAAAGGTTTACCTCGGGTGACCGCCAAGGGCCAAAATGGCCCCTCCATCCCCGGGCGACCGACTCTGGAGCGCCAAGGAGTGTCCCCAGATGCCGGCAGAAAAAGAACGTCCCTATCTGCCGGCCAGAGAGCACCGAAGAGGATGGCGTAGGTAGTTGATTCGCCGAGCTTGAGCTCGTCGCCGGGATTGAGTTGGGCGGAACGGCCGGGCTCGACCTGAATGCAGACGCGCGTGGCCCCGTTTACCACCACGGTTCCGTTGGTGGACGACAAGTCCTCGACGTGCCAGATATTTTGAGCATCGCACCAGATATGGGCATGGCGGGCCGAGACATCGTCGCCGACGTCGGTAATATCGCCCTCACCAGTGGCCAGCGCGCCAATCTCAACACCCTGCTCACTCGGCTGAATCCAGCGCGGGGCGCTCACGACAAAACTGTTTTGCACGCGCAGCAAGCCCAAGGGGTGCGCCGGGGCGGGTTCGCGTTCGCCCGCGGTCATCGACATGCCAAGCGAACGCGGCGTGGATGTGCCTCCGCCACAGGTCGCGTGCGCGTAGTCGATGGCATAGTTCACCGAGGACCGCACATCCGCCGAACAACCGACGGCGACAAACAGCACCAGCACGGCCTCGGCGCGCTCGGCGGGCATGAGTTCCGCCGCCTGGGACAGGCGATCGAGCGCGTTGCGATAGAGATTCGTGTCCTGGTGGCACTCTTCGAGCGCGCGTACCATCGGTTCACCTGCAGGACCGCACACCATATTGATCACAGCCGTGGAGTCCATGGGATTGCGCTGGCGCAGGGCCAGTTGCGACATAATACGCGCAGCCGAGGTACCGTATTCGGCAAAGTAGCGCTGCTGAAGCGTGCCGACCGGCGCGCGAACGATAAAGCGGGAAACCCAAGAGCGATCGGCGGCTCGGCTCTGCGGGCTGCGGCCGTCGGCGAGCGGACGGGACGAAAGCACCAAGCCGCACAGCTCGATATGGCTCAGATGCGCTGCGCGCTTAAAGATGTCAAACATGGCCCCGCATGGGGTGAGCTCAACTTGAGATGCCATGACCTAGGCCTCCTTGGTCGTAGAAATAGAATCGGACGATACTTCGACAGGTCCGCCAAAAGTACGGACAGCTGCGGCTCCACCGGCAAGCGGAGTCGCCATCTGGGCTTTTGTGCGTCGCGGTGCCGAAACGGGAAGTTCAAAGGCAAAGCCCATCGCAAGCAAAAACCACGTAAGCGTATAGGTTGCAACCAGAGCGGCAACAAGGCCGCCCATCACGGCGCGTTGGGAAAATACGCTACATGCAGCCACAACCAGCACCGGAACCTCGCAGGCAGAAAGCGCAAGCACACCCTGCAGGAAGCCCGAGCGCCGATCGCGCGCAAGTGCCCCCGCGGCAACGCCGGCTATGCCTGGCAGCGCCAACGCCAGTGCGGCAATAATACCCGGTAGCGACCCAGACCACACGAGCGATCCCAAAGTCGCCGTCACGCGAGCGCCCGACGCCAGCAGCGCGGCCGAAACCACGACCACAGCCCAAACCACGCCACAGACGACCGTCGCGCCGACCATCAGCGCGCGACGAACCGCGCGGCCAGACGCATCCATGGGGCACGGCGTGAGCGGCTCGCCGCGGAGCGAACGACCGACATTTTGCGCATAGTGGTCACAAAACGCCGAGAGCGCCGCCTCGACCGCCGCCGGCTCGGGACGATCTTTTTGATGGCTGGACAGACAGGCCATCACCACGTCGAACAGCTGGGCATCGACAAACGCCAGCGCATCGCGTAGCTCTTCGGAATCCGGCTCAAGCCTTAGCTGCTGGGCCTGCTCGGCCGCGGCGAGCGCCACATCGGGCTCACAACGAAGCAGCTGAGTCAAATCACAACCGGGCGCATGGGCACCAATAGGATAGTCGGGCCGCGTGTCCATCTTGAGACGGTAGGGGCTCGCGATGTCGCGCGTCTTTTTGCGCGAACCCGAGGCACCCGAAGTACTCGGCGCGGCTTCGTATGGCGCGACGCCGGCAATGAGCTCGTAAACCGTGCTTGCCGCGGCGTATACGTCAATCGCCGGCGACATACGCAAAGCGCGCAGGTCGGGAATATCGTCGGTGAGCATCTCGGGCGGGGCATAGGCAACCGTCGCGCGACGCAGCGTGGCATAGCGCTCCGTAAACGACGCCTTGCCGCCGGTACCGGCCACGGCCGACGCAGGCTCAAGCGCCAGCGACGAGCCAAAGTCGATCAGGCACAGGTCAAAGGTGCCCTCGGCAAGCTGCCGGTCAAGCGGCAGGCGCGCCGTACGCACCATAATATTAGCGGGCGAGATATCGCGATGGACAAAGCCCTCGCCCACCAGGCTCATACGGCAGAGCAGATCGAACAGGTCGCGACCCAGACGCGCCGCCACAAGCGGCGACAGGCATCCGGCATCGTCCACGGCGAGTCGCGAACGCAAGCGGGCAAGCGTCTCGCCCTCGACCCATTCCATGACAATTGCAGGCACACCGTCGACCTCGCCCCAGCCATAGAGGCGAGGAAAGCCCTTAAGGCCCGAAAGGGCGCGATGGCATTCGTATTCCTCGCGAAACGCCGCCTTGAACTTGGCGACCAGCGCCTCGTGAGCGGCATCGTCGTCAAACTCATCGCGCGTCGGCAAGATGAGCTGCTTGAGTGCCACGGCCTCGCCTTGGGCGTTGACGGCACGCGTCACGCGGCCGATGCCGCCACGACGCATGGTGGCATCGTCGGCAAACAGCATCGTAAAACGACGCAGATAGGCAGGCAGTTCGTCCTGACCGAGCGCAATGGCTGGCTCAAACCCGTCGACACGCGCCAGGCGCAGGCCGACCATGGGATCGTGACCGAGCGATTGTGGTGTGGTGGATGCAAGATCGGTCATCATAGGGCAAGCGCCGCCACGTTATTGTTGAAGTTACCGAGCGCGACGTCATCATCGCCGTAATGGCCGACCCATTGACATAGGTTGGTGTAACAGCCCCACAGATTGGCATACTGCTGATACCACCTTGACCGGGGCGAGAATGTCTGACGACCGAACTCGGCTCGAATGACAAACATCTCCCCGACCAGGCTGTCGCACGGCCTGGGATCTCCCGTAGAGTTATAGGTCGAGACCACGTCATTGGCACGAGAAACATAGCCGTCGAGCATGTTGTACTTGGTCACAAGCCAACTGTGAATGCTCTCTTCCTCAGCAGCGGAAAGGCCGCCGGAGTTTGCATCGTTGTCAGTGTTGCCGCCCGTCGAGCCGCCGTTTCCAGGCCCTCCGGTAGAGGAACCCGACCCAGAGCCGCCGCCCGAACTCGATGAATCCGAGCCGGAGCCAGAAGTATCCGAGCTACCGGGCTTTCCGGGCTGCTGGGCGTCCTGCTCCTTTTGCTGCTCGACCTTATTCACCGTTGCCGCCACGCTATTGTTGGACAATCGATCGATGATCTTGGTGTTGGTGAGCACGATGGTTTTGCCATTGGCAAGCGTGACTTCGTTGTCCGGGGCCTCGGCGCCGTCCGCATCGTCGATGCCAAACACAATATGCCCGACCACACTTGCCCAAGCATATCCAGTCGTGGTGCCCAGATCGCTTTTGACCTCATGCCCCACGCGCGGTTCGCGTGCGGCATGCGCCTGCATCATGGACGGCACGGTCATGCCATAGGCAGAAACGCCAGCCATGACCAGCACCAGCGAGCACGACAGCAGCACGTACGCCCGCGGCGCCAAGCCCAGTCGGCGTCGTATGCGCACCGCGGCGCCGCGCTTTGTCTGAGTGCCACCGGGCCGCATGCGTTCTCCTCCAACAAAAACACGCCGCTCGGGAGCGGCGCATTCATTCGAATCCATATTTGAGTGTATCAGCGAACCAAAAAGGTTGCGCAACGAATGGACAAATTAAGGATGCGAGCGGAAGCATCCATGCGATAAGCGGATACGAAGCATCTTTGTTGCACAACAAACTCACAGTCGCACGGGGAAATTATGACTACCCCGTGCGTCGCGAGGAAAACATACGGCAGGAGCAGGCTCGCCACCTAAATCGCGCGGCGGGCCTCGATGGCGCGGCCAAGCGTAAGCTCGTCGGCATACTCCAAGTCGCCGCCCACGGGAAGGCCGCTTGCCAGACGCGACACCTCGACGCCCAACGGCTTGATGGTACGGGCCAGATAGCTCGCCGTGGTCTCGCCCTCGATGTTGGGGTTGGTGGCGATGATGACCTCATGGATATCCTCGTGACCCAGACGCGCCAGCAGCTCGCGGATGTGCAACTGCTCGGGACCAATCTTGTCCATGGGGCTGATCACGCCGCCCAGCACATGGTA
>CABTZA010000143.1 GCA_902489225.1 uncultured Collinsella sp. | reverse complement strand
GCGATGGGATAGATGGTGGTGGCGTTGGCCGCGAGTTCGTTAAGGCCGCTGGCATCGGTGTGCAGCAGGGTTGCCATCTGGTCGATGAACGCGCCTGTACCGCCGGCGCAGGTACCGTTCATGCGCTGCTCGATGCCGTTGTCAAAGTAGATGATCTTGGCGTCCTCGCCGCCCAGCTCGATGGCGACATCGGTGGCCGGGATGAGGGTCTCGACGGCACGCTTGCTGGCGATGACCTCCTGGACAAACTCCAGGTCGAGCCACTGGGACAGCAGCAGGCCGCCCGAGCCGGTAATGGCGCAGGTCATCTGGGCCGTCGGCAGCACGGTCGCGGCACCCTCGAACAGGTCGCGGGCGCAGGCGCGGACGTCGGTGTGGTGGCGCTGGTACTTGGCGTAGACGATCTGGTTGTCGTCGTTGAGCACAGCGAGCTTGACGGTAGTGGAGCCCACGTCGATGCCCAGGTGCAGGTTGCCACGAGCGTTCTCGGGGTTGAAGATCGCGCCTTCGGGGGCGTGGGCGGCGGCCACGGACTCAGCGGCGGTGGCGAGCTCGCTAGCGACGGACGTCTCCCCTGCTGCGTTCTTGGCATCGGCAACTGCCTCGGCAACTTTCTCGGCAGCCGCGGTCGCGGCCTTCTGCGCGGCGTCCACCACGGCGGGCGCGGCCTCGCGTGCGGCAGCAACCATACGGTCCTTAATGCCCTCGACGAGTTTGCTCATCTGTCTCTCCTCTTAGTTGTTGGACTCGACGGTTGCGACGGTGTCGGCCGCGTCCTCGAGCTGCAAGTTCAATAGCTTCATGCCATATTCCGGCACGTTGATATCGATGGGTTGGCCATACAGGTCACCAGGGCGCACAAAAGCGAGCACCGTCATAATGCGCGCCATGGCCTCGGGCGATTCGGTGAGCCCACGCTCAAACCAGCGCTGAATCATGCCGACCTCGGCACTCACGACGTAGGTGACGTAGTAGTCAAAGAACGTACCCAGCGCCAGGCCCAAAATGCCCGTCTGCGCACGCGGCACCACAGCCTCACGAGCGGTGTCGATGATCCTTTTAATGAAGGCCTGGTCGCCGCCCGGACCCAGCAGCGCACCGATTAAGTCGCGGTTGGCCGCAAGATAACGCAGCAGCTCAACCGAACCGGGCGCCGGCTCGAGCTCATCGATATTGTGATAGAGATCAGGCAGCTGAGCTGCAGTGATGAGCTCAATGCGCTCACGGATCTCGGCCAGCAAGCCGTCCTCGATTTGATTGATAAAGTCGGGAATATCGCGGTAGTGCGAATAGAACGTGCGGCGTGTAAGACCGGCGCGCTCGGTGAGCGACGCGACGTTAATGCGCGAAAAGTCGCCGCTTTCGGCAAGCTCGCTGGCAAGCGCCTGGCGAAGGGCACGCTGCGAGCGAAGGGACCGGCGATCGCATTTCTCGAGCTGGGACAAGCGTCCTCCTTGTTACTCAGCCTGTGCGCTATTGCACAGTGCGAGTATTATTGCACACCGTGTGCATCAACACGTAAAGGCAATATTTAGGATGTGACGAAGGGCAGTCCCTTTGTCACATTATTCGATGACGGTGCGGGAGTTTTGCTTGCGCATGGTGGCGAGCATATGCTTGGGAACGGCGTGGACCATGCAACTGCCGATGGTCACGCTCGCGGCGGCCTTGGCCGCGTCACTGCCGTTTTTGGTCGCGTAGCTGTGACGGAAACGCTTGAGCATGGCGATATCGTTGCCGCCGTCGCCGTAGACCGCGACCTCGTCCTCGGCAATACCGTAGTAGCCCGCCAGCCACGCCACGCTCTCGCCCTTGTTGCACGCCACGTCCGTGATCTCGAACATCACCGGATCGAACGGCGCGTTGACCACGCGGTCCGATCGCTCAGCCAAATATGCCTTAAGGTCGCGCTCCAGCTCGGGCGAGGTCACGCGGCAGTTGATTTTGCACACGTCATGACGCAGGATGTCACCGATCGACTGGTCGAAATACTGTTCCTCGTGATACCCGCCACGTGCACGCATGCCGCGCATCACGATGCGCTTGATAGGACTGTCCTTTTTAAAGCCCGCCTGGTGCATCTCGAACGAACCGCTCGAGAACATGCCGTCGGGCGTGGAGCAGTCGAAGCAAATGTCCGGGAACGCTTTGAGCAGCTCCTCGGTAACCTGCGGGTCGATGGTCCAGGTCTTGAGCACCTCACCATGGCTGTCGCGCACGATGGATCCGTTGGAGCAGCAGGCGTCGAGTGCCAGACCTGTGAAGCCATGCTCGCCGATCGGCAGCGTCGAGCGTCCGGTCGCGGGAACCACATGCAGCCCGGCTTCGGTCAGCTCGCGAATGGCGCGGCGGATGGTTCCGTCGGCCTCGTGTAGGGCATTCAGCAGCGTTCCGTCTAAGTCACTCGCAAACATCTTGATCATGGGCATGCCTCTCCTTCGTCTGCACGATATTGTAGACGAGAACGGGCGCGCCCCAAGAGAGGCACGCCCGTCAGGCGAAAGATTGTCCTACACCGCGGCGGGGCCGTGTTCGCCGGTACGAATGCGGATAACTTCTTCGACCGGCTCGACCCAGATCTTGCCGTCGCCGACGGCTCCGGTGCGAGCAGCGTTGCAGATGATGTCGACAATTCCGTCGACATGTTCATCGGCGCAGATGAGGGTGAACTGTACCTTAGGGATCGTGTTGACAAGCAACTCGTTGCCGCGCACGTATTCCTTCCAGCCATGTTGCGCACCGCAGCCCTGCACCTGGTTGATAGTCATACCGCGAACATCAGCAGCAAACAGCGCGTCCTTAAGAACCTCAAGCTTCTCGGCACGAACGATCGCCGTAATCTTCTTCATAGTGAATTCCTCTCTTTAATAAAGAAATGAATTGTCATTCAATGACGCGGGTTTTCCAGGTGCCCGAGATTGCCCCGAAAGAGGAGCGCCGCGTACTTCGGTACGCAAGCGACGGTTTGAGGGGCAAGGTCGGGTGCCTGGGGAAGCCGCGCGACGATTGAACGGCAAGGTGCGGAGCTTGGGGAAGCTGCTAATCGAGTCCGGAGAACGAAGGGTAGGCGCTCTCGCCGTGCTGACTCGCATCCAGGCCCAGCGCCTCGTCGGCCTCGTCCACGCGCAGGCTGCCGTGGAACAGCGCCTTGACCACCGCGGCGATCACCAAGTCGAGCACCAGTACAATAGCGACCGTCACCACAATGCCCAAAATCTGCGAGATGAGCAGCGAGACATCGCCCGTGTAGAACAGGCCGCCCTTACCGGTCCACGAGAGCTCCGGCACGCAGAACAGCCCCGTGAGCACGCCGCCCAGGATGCCGCCGATGCCGTGGCAGCCAAACGCGTCGAGCGCATCGTCGTAGCCAAATTTGGTCTTAAGATGGCTGATGGCCAGGTAGCAGACGGGAGATACGATCAGGCCCATGACCAGCGCCGCCCCCGGCTCGACAAAGCCCGCGCCCGGCGTGACCACCACAAGGCCCGC
This sequence comes from uncultured Collinsella sp., assembly GCA_902489225.1. Classification (GTDB taxonomy): domain Bacteria; phylum Actinomycetota; class Coriobacteriia; order Coriobacteriales; family Coriobacteriaceae; genus Collinsella. The sequence goes on along the minus strand of CABTZA010000143.1, from coordinate 1,148 downwards.
AACCAGACCGGTGCTGGCGCCCACCAGCGTGGGGCGACCTGTGTGCACGCGCTCGACGGCAAGCCACGAGACCATGCCCGCCGCGCTGGCCGTCACGGTATTGAGGATGGCAAGTGCCGCCACGGCGTCGGCCTTGAACTCGCTGCCGCCGTTAAAGCCAAACCAGCCAAACCAAAGCAGGCCGGCTCCCAGCGCCACAAACGGCACGTTATGCGGACGGTAGCTCACCATGCCAAAGCCGCGACGACGGCCGAGCATTAAGCAGAGAATCAGGCCCGTAAGACCAGACGAGATGTGCACCACGTCGCCGCCGGCAAAGTCGAGCGCGCCGATGATATCGCCAATAAAGGAGCCCTCGCCGCCCCAAGCCATGTGAGCGAGCGGCGCATAGACCACGAGCAGCCAAATACCCAGGAAGGCCGTCGTGGCACCGAACTTAACGCGGCCGGCCAGGCTGCCCGTGACGATAGCAGCCGTGATCATGGCAAATGCCATCTGGAAGGCGATGTTGATGATCTGAGGGTAGACGACACCGTCCGCAGCATTGCCCTCAGCCGCCTGCAGCACCTGGTTGAGCACCGGCAGGCACAGCAGCTGGTCAAGGCCTCCAATAAACGGACTCGAACCGTCGCCGCCATAGGCCAGAGACCAGCCGGCAACAATCCACAGCACACCAACCAGACCAATGGCGCCAAAGCACATGAGCATGGTGTTGATGACATTTTTGCGCCTGGACAGGCCGCCATAGAAAAACGCCAGACCCGGTGTCATTAAAAACACGAGCATGGTGCAGATGAGCATAAACGTTGTCGATCCCGTATCGTACATTCGCTCTCCCTTGGTCGCATGAACGTTGTCGGCGCCCATAATGCGGCCGAGGGGCAACTGGTGTAGACCAGATACGGCATTGTTAAACGCGGCGTTGTCGAATGGAAACGGCGCCGCAATCTTGGAAACGGCGCGGCAACGGGCGCGAAACGAACGGGAAATACGCGAGCGAGAAGGGCGCACTTGGCCCCGCTCTGGCTAGTGCCGAAACAGCTCGTGGGCGCGGTCGCGGAGATTAGTTGCTCGAATGACACCTTCGTAGCGATTGATGCGCAGGCGCGGGAAGGCATTGAAAAAGCGCAGTTCACGACGACTGAGCG
>CABTZA010000142.1 GCA_902489225.1 uncultured Collinsella sp. | reverse complement strand
TTCGTCAGGTGCCCAAAAACGCTTCTACCTGCATCGTAATCAAAACGAAACATCTGCTCGTCGGCTTATGCGAAACTTTGCTGCAACAGTGCGATATTATCCATACTCGATAAAGCTCGGGGCGCATGGGGCGCCTCGAACGACACTTTTCTTTTCCATCAATTGGAGGAAGCATGAGCTACACGCAGAAAGTTCTCGAAGAGCTCAAGGCCCGCTATCCCGAGCAGCCTGAGTTCATCCAGGCCGCGACCGAGATTCTCGGCACCATCCAGCCGGCGCTCGACGCCCACCCCGAGTACGAGGAGGCCGCCCTGCTGGAGCGCCTCGTCGAGCCCGAGCGCATCGTCATGTTCCGTGTTCCCTGGGTCGACGACCAGGGCAAGGTTCAGGTCAACCGCGGCTATCGCGTCGAGTTCAACTCTGCCATTGGACCCTACAAGGGCGGCCTGCGCTTTAACCCGACGGTCACCCTGGGTATGCTCAAGTTCCTGGGTCTGGAGCAGATCCTTAAGAACAGCCTGACCACCCTTCCCATGGGCGGCGGCAAGGGCGGCTCCGACTTTGACCCCAAGGGCAAGTCCAACAATGAGATCATGCACTTCTGCCAGTCCTTCATGACCGAGCTCTATCGCCACATTGGCCCCAACACCGACGTTCCCGCCGGCGACCTGGGCGTTGGCGGCCGCGAGGTTGCCTACCTGTTCGGTCAGTACAAGCGCCTGACCAACGAGTGGACCGGCGTCCTTACCGGCAAGGGCCTCTCCTTTGGCGGCTCGCTCGCCCGTACCGAGGCCACCGGTTACGGTCTGGCCTACTTTGTGGACGAGTACCTCAAGAGCCGCGGCGACTCATTCGAGGGCAAGAACGTCGTCGTTCACGGCTCCGGCAACGTCGCTATCTACGCGGTCCAGAAGGTCACTCAGCTCGGTGGCAAGGTGCTCGCCTGCTCCGATACCCACGGCTGGGTCGAGGATCCCGACGGCATCGACTACACCGTGCTCGAGCACATCTACAACAAGAAGCGCTCTGGCCACGACAAGGGCGTTACGCTCGCTATGTACGTTGACGAGAAGCCCAACGCCGTGTGGCACGAGGGCGACGGCCGCGGCGTGTGGCAGCTTCCCTGCGATATCGCGCTGCCCTGCGCTCGCGAGAACACGCTGCTGCTCGAGGACGCCCAGGCGCTCGTCGCCAACGGCTGCAAGGTGGTCGGCGAGGGCGCAAACATGCCCACGACCATCGAGGCCACGACCTACTTCCAGGAGAACGGCGTCGCCTTTATGCCCGGCAAGGCTGCCAACGCCGGCGGCGTGCTCGTGTCCGGCCTGGAGATGAGCCAGAACGCCGAGCACCTGTCTTGGACCTTCGAGGAGGTCGACGGCAAGCTCGAGCAGCTCATGCGCGGCATGTTCCACAACGTGGACGACACCGCCAAGGAGTACGGCGAGGAGGGCAACTTTGTCATGGGCGCCAACATCGCCGGCTTCCTGAAGGTCGCCGATGCCATGCTCGCCCAGGGCGTCTGCTAAATCTTCGCTCGATATAGCATGTGATGAGGCTCCCAGCCATTCCGGCTGGGAGCCTTTTCTATCCCGGAGGACTCCTCATAACTTGCGGTGAAATACGGACTGTTTAGCGCCCCAGAACGGTTAATCAGTCCGTATATCACCGCAAGTTATGTATGGGTGGGTGGATTTTGTCCTAAAACGGTGTGCGGCCCCTCGTTTGGTACACTTAAAAGTACTGGACAAGTGGAGAGATGGGGGAGAACGTGCTCAAGTTCGGTACCTACGTCCGTGTTGGAAACGCGGCCGAAGCCTATGAGCTCTTACAGAAGAACCGCAACAACAAGATTGTGGGCGGCGGCATCTGGATGCGCCTGGGTTCGCGTCGCGTGGCGACGGCGATTGACCTTTCGGACTGCGGACTCGATCAGATCGAGGAGACCGAGACCGAGTTTCGCATCGGTGCTATGTGTACCCTGCGCCAGCTCGAGCGCCATGTCGAGCTCAACGCGCTTGTCAACAACGTCTTTGAGTTCGCCGTCCACGACATCGTGGGCGTGCAGCTGCGCAACACCGCCACGGTGGGTGGCAGCATCTACGGCCGCTTTGGCTTCTCGGACGTTCTCTCCGCCTTTCTCGCGCTCGATTCCTATGTTGAGTTGACGGGCGCCGGCCGCGTGCCGCTTGCGGAGTTCGTGGACATGGGCTACGTGCGCGACGTGATCGAGCACGTCGTGGTCGTTAAGCACGACTATCGCGCGAGCTATGAGGCCGTGCGCAAGGCCGCGACCGACTTCCCCTCGCTTAATGTCACCGCTGCCTGGTGGGACAACTCCTGGCACGTCACCGTGGGCGCCCGCCCGCTGCGCGCGACCCTGCTGCAGGGCGAGGCATGCGGCCTTACCAGCGAGCAGCCTTCCGAGGACGAGCTGCGCGCCTTGGCCGCATCCGTGCGCTCGCTGAGCTACGGCACCAACCTGTGGGGCTCGGCAGACTACCGCCGCCGTATCTCGGCCCCGTTGGCGATTCAGGCCGTGCGCCGCGCCGCCGGCATCGAGCTTTCGGCCGCGCTTGCTCGCGAGCTCGAGGGCGTGCAGATTCCTAAGTTTGCCACGGACGAGTATTCCTGCCGCCGCGTGCCCGGCGTCGATTCTAGCGAGGTGCGCTAATGGCTGCCAAACTCATCGATCTTTCCTTTACGCTCAACGGCCGTAAGGTCAAGGTTCAGATTGCCCCCGACACTATGCTCTTTGCATTGTTGCGCGAGCAGGGTTGTGCGTCGGTGCGCTGCGCCTGTGAGACCACCAACTGCGGCCTGTGCACGGTGTGGCTCGACGGTGACCCGGTGCTGAGCTGCTCGGTTCCCGCCGCCCGTGTTGAGGGCCGCTCCGTCACCACGCTCGAGGGCCTCAAGGCCGAGTCCGAGGCGCTCGCCCGCGCAATGGCTGCCGAAGGCGCCGAGCAGTGCGGTTTTTGCGCCCCCGGCCTTATCATGAACGTGCTGGCGCTTGCCCGCGCCGCCAAGGAGGACCCGAGCCTCGTCGCCACGCGCGAGGAGCTCTCGCGCCAGCTCGCCGGCAACCTCTGCCGCTGCAGCGGCTACGAGAGCCAGCTGCGCGCTATCGTGCGCTTCCTCAACGAGTCCGGCGTGCAGGTGGGCTTTGAGATGCCTGAGCTGCCCGTCAACGAGACGAGCTCCGACGGTGTCGCGTACAAGCAGATCACCCACAAGCAGCCCAAGAAGGACTCGAAGGCCCTGCTCGAGGGTCGTCCCGTCTACACGGGCGACCTGGTACCCGCCGGCGCACTCATCGTCAAACTCAAGCGCAGCCCGTATGCCCGCGCAAAGATCCGCTCCATCGATACGTCGCACGCCCTGAAGGTGCCCGGTGTGGTGGGCGTCTACACCTACGAGGACGTGCCCCAGCGCCGCTTTACCATCGCCGGCCAGAGCTATCCGCAGCCGAGTCCTTACGACCGCCTAATTCTCGAGAACCTCGTCCGTTACCAAAACGAGGAGGTGGCGATCGTCGCCGCCGAGACTGAGGAGGCCGCCGACAAGGCACTCAAGCTCATCAAGGTCGACTATGAGGTGCTCGAGCCCCTGCTCGACTTTACCAAGGCACTCGATAACGACATCGTGGTCCACCCCGAGGGCGACGTGACCTTTATGTTCCCGCAGGGCGGCGACGTTGCTCGCAACCTGGTGTGCAGCGGTACCAGCGTTTTTGGCGATCTGGACGAGGCCTTCGCCCAGAGCGACATCGTCTTTGAGCGCACTTACACTAGCCAAGCCACGCAGACCGCGCCCATGGAAACCTTCCGCGCCTTCGCGACGACCGACGCGTTCGGCCGCATCTCGGTGACCACCTCCACGCAGGTGCCCTTCCACGTGCGCCGCATGGTCGCGCAGTCGCTCGATATCCCGCAGTCGCAGGTGCAGGTCATTAAGCCGCGCATCGGCGGCGGCTTTGGCTCCAAGCAGACGGGCTGCTGCGAGATCTTCGTTGCGTTTGTGACGCAGCAGACCGGCCGTCCGAGTTACTGCTGCTACACCCGTGAGGAGACCATCACCGCCGGCAACTCGCGTCACCAGATGCAGATGACCGTTAAGCTGGGCGCCATGAACGACGGCACCATCACGGCTATCGATCTGCACACGCTGTCCAACGCCGGCGCGTATGGCGAGCACGCCACCACGACGATCGGCCTTTCGGGTCATAAGAGCCTGCCCATCTACAACCACGTGAAGGCGAGCCGCTTTAGCTGGGATGCTGTCTACACCAATACCAACCGTGGCGGCGCATATCGCGGCTACGGTGCCACCCAGGGCCAGTTTGCCGTGGAGAGCGCCGTCAACGAGCTCGCCGACATGTTGCACATGGATCCCGCCGACCTGCGCCTTAAGAACATTGTGCGCGAGGGCGAGATCATGCCGCAGTACTACAACGAGAAACTCAACGCCTGCGCGCTCGACCGCTGCCTGCTGCGCGCAATGGACATGATCGGCTGGCGCGACAAGCCGCTGGCCGTTGACCTGGGCGATCGCGTGCGCGCTCTGGGCTGCGCGCTCACCATGCAGGGATCGGGCATTTCCAACGTGGATATCGCCGGCATCGACATGCGCCTGGAAGAGGATGGATTCATTACCATCGGCACCGGCGCCACCGATAACGGCATGGGCGTCGACACGATCCTGGCGCAGATTGCCGCCGAGGAGCTGGGCGT
>CABTZA010000141.1 GCA_902489225.1 uncultured Collinsella sp. | reverse complement strand
GGGCGGATATCGTCAAAAACGGCGTCAATTTGCGCGGCTACGATATCTGGCGAGATATCCTGCACGGCGGTGACGTCCAGTGTGTTTTGCGCTGTGATGGCGGTGATGGCCGTCTCGGCATACAGACGGTGCGCCGTGATGGTCTTAATGTCGGCCTGAATGCCGGCGCCGCCGCTGGAATCGGATCCAGCGATAGACAGGACGGCAGGTACCTTACTACGATCCATGTTCGCTCCCTTGTTCGGTTGGATTCAAATGGGTCTTCTACCTGCATTATAAAGTTGCCCGGGCCGGCTGCATGCCGATCCCGGGCGGGTGGTGCAATCTTTACGCAAATGTTAGCAAATGTTCACACGTCAACAATTGACGGGCGTTGCAGCAGACATACTGGATTGCCTCGTAAAAGCTAATCCTCCATGCCCAGGTCGATCGTCGTGCCTTCGAACACCTTGTTGACGGTGCGGACGGCGCACATCTTGCCACACATGGTGCAAGTGCCCTCGGTGGCGGCGGGGGACTCCTCGTAACGCTTCTTGCCCGTAACCGGGTCGAGCGCGCACTCCCACATGGCGTCCCAGTCAAGCTTGCGGCGTGCCTGGCCCATCTTGTCGTCCATGTCGCGGGCGTGCGGCACCTTTTTGGCGATGTCGGCGGCGTGTGCGGCGATCTTGGTGGCCATGAGGCCGTCGAGCACATCCTGGGCGTTAGGCAGGCATAGGTGCTCGGCCGGCGTCACGTAGCACAGGAAGTCGGCGCCGGAACTGGCGGAGATAGCGCCGCCGATGGCAGCGGTGATGTGGTCGTAGCCCACGCCGATATCGGTCACCAGCGGCCCGAGCACATAGAACGGGGCATTGTGGCACAGGCGCTTCTGCAGTTTCATGTTGGCGGCGATCTCGTCGAGCGCCATGTGACCCGGGCCCTCGACCATGACCTGGACGCCGGCGGCCCAAGCGCGCTTGCACAGCTTGCCCAGCTCGATCATCTCAGCGGTCTCGGTGGCGTCGTTGGAGTCGTAGAGGCAGCCCGGGCGGCAGGAGTCGCCGAGCGAAATCGTCACGTCGTACTCGTGGCAAATCTCGAGCAACTCGTCGTAGAACTCATAGAATGGGTTCTCGTTACCGGTGACCTCCATCCAGCCAAACAGCAGTGAGCCGCCACGGCTCACGATGTTCATCAGGCGGCCGGTCTCCTTAAAGGTCTTGGTGACCGACTTGTTGATGCCGCAGTGAATGGTCATAAAGTCCACGCCGTCCTCGGCATGCGCGCGCACGACTTCGAACAGGTCGTCCTTGGTGAGCTTGACCAGCGGCTTTTCCATGTAGCCGATGGCGTCGTACATGGGGACGGTGCCTACCATGAGCGGCGTCTCGTCGATGAGCTGCTGGCGGAACTGGCGTGTCTTACCCGAGTTGGAAAGGTCCATGATGGCGTCGGCGCCAAAGTCCTCGGCGATCTTGACCTTCTTCCATTCCTCGGCGGCATCGGCCTTGTCGCCCGAGATGCCCAGGTTGACGTTGACCTTGGTGGACAGGCCCTCACCGACGCCAAAGGCGCGCATGCCTTTTTTGATGTGCACGATGTTGGCGGGAATGGCGATGCGGCCGTCGGCCACGCGCTCGCGGATGTACTCGGGGTCGCGATGCTCGCGCTCGGCGACTTCCTTCATCTGCGGCGTGATCTGCCCGGCACGGGCGAAGTCGATTTGCGTGACGAGCTTGGGCTCGGTCTGTGTGCTCATTGGCACGGCTCCCTTCGTTGGCATTACCCATATCAGGTTTGCGGGTCAGGGCGGGCGCGCCCAGTCTCAGCCTGCCGTCTTGTCCTGCAAGCTCCCCGTTTATGTAATGGGCTCAAGTATAGCTCGAATGGGTACGATTGGCCTAACGAGCGTGCCTGTGGGGAGGCGTACATGGAAGACAAGCATCTATATCGAGAGACACAATGGGACATATCGGCCGAGGAGGGCCGTGCGCACCATGGGTTAGTCGCGATTGGCTTTGCGGTGCTTGCCGTGCTGGTGATTGCCTTTTGTATTTGGACGTTTGGCGGTCGCGGCGGCGCTGCCTGGGAATTTGAGGCCGATGATGCCCTGCCGATTATGACGGTGAGGAGTACTGGCGGTAATGCCAATACGCTCGCCGTTCCGGGCGATTATTGGTATCCGCGCGACGAGTTTGTGCAGTTGCAGCTGAGTGGTGGATCCATTCCGGGTGAAGAAATCGAACGCGTGACGTTTGATGCAGCGCTCAAAACGCTCACGGTAAAGCTCAAAGATCAGGGGGACGTGCCCACGACGATGGATATCGCGCTGACGGAATGGCGCCTGGAGCCCCCGTCGGGTGTTGCGGTGTCCGAGGTCGAGCACGTCAAGATTGTCTATCAGGACGGTTCGACAAACGGGATTGCAAAGGCCGACGGTCTAGCAGAATAGGTGTCGAGCCTAGCAGCCAATTCATAAAAGTTGCGGTGGAATAGTTCCTGATTGTGCGATAAAAGGCTCAAATAGGAACTATTCCACCGCAAGTAATATGGAGAAAGCTGGGCGGGTCAGTGTTGGGTGCCGGCTCTAGAGTGCTCGTTGATGAACACGAGGGTGCCTGGGCATGAGAGCTCGGGAAAGTTTCGATAACCAACGTCGAACGCGGTGAGCTCGCTTGCATCCTCGAGCTTGTTTTCTGCCATCCACCGCACCATGGAGCCGCGTGCCTTTTTGCAGGCGGTCGAACGTTTGATGGGCTTGCCGTTACGGACGCCTTCGCCAAAAAGGCAGGTGATAACCGTTGTATCCTGTGCAGCATGGGGCAGAACGGCTTTGGCGTATTCCACGCTGGCAAGGTTGACGATAGTGGTGTCGGAACCGGCCGGCGCAATTGCCTGCGCGAGTCGATTCCCCCAGAAGGCATAGAGATCGCGAGCGCCGTCGACGGAGAGCTTCGCCCCCATTTCGAGCCGATAGGGCGACACGCCGTGGAAGGGGCGCACGCATCCGTAGAGTCCCGAGAGGATCCAGAGATGGTCTTGCAGCCATGCGAGCTGCGCGGAATCCATCACCTCGGGCGCCATGCTCTGGTATTGGATGCCGTGGTAGGACATGACGGCGGGGGAGATTCGACGCGCGATATCGGGATCGGCGAGGTCGGCATCGCTCAGGACGGGCATAAATTCGTGAAGCGTATCCAGGCACGTTGTAAGCAGCTTGTCGCTCACGTTCCACAGCGCCTGCAGGCCGCCGCTGCCTTCATTCCGCTCGATATCTAGCAGTGCGCGGTGGAGGCGAGCCGTCTCGTGCGCAAAAGGTGGAATGCCCAGGACTCCAAAAGCATCTTGGGCCGCGCGCATCTGCTTGGCGGGCGAAATGATGACCTGCAGCATGGACTCTCCTCTGCCAAAAAGGAAGTTGCGGTGGAATACGGTCTGTTTTAGCCGTTTATGGGCCAGTTTAGTCCGTATTTCACCGCAACTGATGAAGGGTTGGTTAGGCTCGCTCGATGAAGGCCTTGTAGCCGCGATAGGCCTCGTAGATATCGGCCTTGTTGGCGACCTCCCACAGGGCGTGCATGGACAGGACGGCAACGCCGGAGTCGATGACGTTCATGCCGTACTTGGCCATGATGTAGGCGATGGTGCCGCCGCCACCAGCGTTGACGCGGCCGAGCTCGCAGGTCTGGAAGTCCACGCCGGCCTCGTCCATGATGTCGCGGACGAGGGCCACGTACTCGGCGTCGGCGTCGTTGGAGCCGCCCTTGCCGCGGCTGCCCGTGTACTTGTTGAAGCACAGGCCACGACCCATGAAGGCTGCGTTCTTGGTCTCGAACTTGCCGGCGTAGCCCGGGTCGAAGCCGGCGGACACGTCGGAGGAGAGCATACGGCTGCGGGCGAGCGCGCGGCGCAGAGCCAGCGGGCTGTCCTCGCCGGCGAGTGTCATGATCTCGGCGACGGTGTTCTCGAAGAAGCGGCTCGTCATGCCGGTGGCGCCCACGGAGCCGATCTCCTCTTTGTCGACGATGAGCGTGATGCTCGTGCGTTCGACATTGGCCACATTGATCTGGGCGAGCATGGAGGGGTAAGCGCAGACGCGGTCGTCGTGGCCATAGCCCAAAATCATGGAGCGGTCGAGGCCCATGTCGCGGGCGGGGCCGGCGGGCACGACCTCGATCTCGGCGGAGAGGAAGTCCTCCTCCTCGACGTCATGCTGCTCCTTGAGGATGTCCAGGAACATCTGCTTGACGGGCTCCTTGGGGGCGTCCTTGTCGTCCTCATCGAACTTGACGGGACGGCCGCCCACGATCACGTCGAGGATCTCGGCATCGACGGCGTCCTTGGCGGGCTTGGCCATCTGCTCGCTCGAGAGGTGGATCAGCAGATCGGAGATGGTAAAGACCGGATCGTCGACCTTGTCACCGATGTTGATGTCGACGGTGGTGCCGTCCTTTTTGCAGATGACGCCTACGAGTGCGAGCGGGGAGGCCACCCAGTGGTAGCTCTTGACGCCGCCATAGTAGTGCGTGTCGAGATAGGCCATGTCGCCGGCCTCGAAGGCGGGGTTCTGCTTAAGGTCCAGGCGCGGCGAGTCCACGTGGGCGCCCAGGATGTTAAAGCCCTGCTCGAGCGGGGCGGTGCCCAGGTTGACGAGCATGAGGTCCTTGCCGTGATTGGCGGCGTACACCTTGTCGCCGGCCTTGAGCGCGCGGCCCTCGGAGATCACGGTCTCCAGATTGACGTAGCCCGCCTCCTCGGCCATCTTG
>CABTZA010000140.1 GCA_902489225.1 uncultured Collinsella sp. | reverse complement strand
TGACGTAGGCGGTCTCGTGGCTCGTAGCAACAGAGACGATATCGTCATACAGGTTTTTGGGCGCCAGGCGCGGCGAGATGATCGCCTCGGTCGGACAGGCAGCGGCGCACAGGCCGCACTTGCGACAGGAGTCGAGGATCTCGATGGCGTCTTCCTCGACCTCGATAGCGTTGACCGGGCACACGTCCATGCACGCGGTGCAGCCGCTCTTTTCGTTCTTGCAGGTCAGGCACGGAATGGTGTTACCGCGCGGACGCTCCTTGTAGTCGGCAGGATTCCACTGCGGTGCCGACGGATCGAGTGCATCGGTCACACCGCCAAGCGGGTTTTTAAGAAAGTCGAAACCCTTGCTGATCTCGATAATGTCATCAAACAGATCGTGTTCCTGCGCCATGCGCGGCCCCTCCCTGAGCAGTGCAAACAAGCAAGAGATAATGATACGCTATCGGCCCACGCCTCGGGCAAAATTACACGCGGCGCATCTTTGCGGCAAATAGCCCATGGCCCATCGCCGCCTCGATTGCACAAGGTCAATCAAGCGCCAAACTATGCCTCGCACATGAACTGCACGAGCTTTTGTTTGGTCACCTTTGCCTGCTCGTTGGCCATGTTACGCTCGTTTCTAAAGACCGCATTTGCAACACTCTGCAGATCGGCATCGGAAATCTCGCCAAGGCCCAGCTCCTCGAGCGTCGTCGGCAGACCGACGCGTTGGCAAAACTCGAGCACCTGATCAAGCTCGGGTGCACGCTCCAGGCGCAGCTGCACCACCAGGCCAAATGCCACGGCCTCGCCATGCATTGCCTTGCACTCGGGCAGAATCGTCAGGCCGTTGGCTATGGCATGGGCAAGCGCTAGGCCACCACTCTCAAAGCCAACACCCGAGAGCAGAATATTGCACTCGATCAGGCGCTCAACCGCTGGCGATGTACGGCCCTTTTTGAGATCGCGCTTGGCAGCGACGCCGCACTCCATGAGTGTGTCATAGCAGGCACGAGCCGCAACCAAGGCCAAGTGTCCCGGCGCGCCACCGTGCTCGTTAGCGCCGTGCGCCGCGGCGCACGAACGCGCCTCGAAATACGTTGCCAGCGCATCGCCCATACCAGCGACCGTCATACGCAGCGGAGCCGCCGAGACCACGTTGGTATCGACCACGACCAGGTCTGGATTCTTCTCGAGCATCAGGTAGCGGTCGAACGACCCATCCTCGTGATACAGCACCGAAATCGCACTGCACGGACCGTCCATCGAAGCCGCCGTGGGGCATACGCACAACGGCAACTCGGCATAAAACGCAACGGCCTTGGCGATATCCAGCATCTTGCCGCCGCCAATACCCACCACCATGTCGCAATACTCGGCCTGGGCTTCCTTAGCCATTTTTACAACGGCTTCTTCCGTACACGGACCGTTATAGATCTTAAAGAATGGCTCGCTTAGGTCTTCGTCCAGAAATCCATCGACGATCTGCTTGCACAGCCGATCCTCGGTGCCCTGGTCAAACAAGACATAGGCAGCGCAGCCCAACCATGACAAATACCTGCCCTGACGCGAAAGTTCGCCCGGCCCCTGAACATACCGGCCAGGACCGCCATAAACCATGGGAAGCGCCATACGAGAATCCGCCCTTCATCAAACAACGATTGGTGCAAAGCAACCTGACCCCTTTGCACCATAGCAAAAAGGGGCCTCGTGCATAGAGCACGAGACCCCTTGCAAGACAGCGAGAGTCGATTAGAAATCGATGTCGGTGTCGTAGTAGCAGGCCTTGAGGATCTTCTCGAAGTCGGCAGCCTTGGTCTCACGCGGGTTCTCCGGCGTGCAGGCGTCGGTCTCGGCGTTCGCGGCGATCTCGGGCAGCTTGGCGAGGAACTCCTCCTCGGAAACCATCTGCGGGTTCTCGGCGTCGACCTTCACGCCACCATTCGCGTAATCCTTGATGGACTGCGGAATGTTGAGCTGGTCGTTGAGGTCGCGAATCTTCTGGACGAGCGCAGCGATGAGCTCCTCGTTGGTCTCGCCGGGAAGGTGCAGGATCTCCTTGGCCACGTAAGCGTAACGCTCGGCAGCACGCGGGTCCTTGGAGTTCCACTGGATGACCTTGCCCAGATACATGGCGTTAGCGGCACCGTGGATGATGTGACCGTTCTCAAAGGCTGCACCGGTCTTGTGAGCCATGGAGTGAACGATGCCGAGCAGGCCCGAGGAGAAGGCGATACCGGCGATGCACTGAGCCTCGTGCATGTGCTGACGGGCCTCATGGTCGCCAGCATAGGACTTGGGCAGCCACTCGACGATCTCGCGGATGCCGTGCAGAGCGTTGGCGTCGGTGAACATAGAGGCGCAGGTGGAAACGTAGGCCTCCATGCAGTGGGTCAGAGCGTCCATGCCGGTATGAGCGCACAGCTTGGCGGGCATGGTGTAGGTGAGCTCGGGGTCGACGATGGCGACATCAGGGGTGATGTTGAAGTCGGCCAGCGGGTACTTGATGCCCTTTTCGTAATCCGTGATGACGGAGAATGCGGTGACCTCGGTAGCGGTGCCGGAGGTAGAGGAAATGGCGCAGAAGTGAGCCTTCTGACGCAGCTCGGGGAAGCTGAACGGCTGGATAATGTTGTCGAAGGACTCCTCGGGATACTCGTAGAAGACCCACATGGCCTTAGCGGCATCGATGGGCGAACCGCCACCGATAGCAACGATCCAGTCGGGCTCGAAGTCGCGCATAGCGGCTGCGCCCTTCATGACGGTCTCGATGGAGGGATCGGACTCGACGCCCTCGAACAGCTTGACCTCCATGCCGGCCTCTTTGAGGTCGGCCTCAACGTCCTGCAGGAACCCGCCGCGGCGCATAGAGCTGCCGCCAGAAACGATGATGGCCTTCTTGCCCTTGAGGTTCTTCACCTCGTGGCGAGCGCCCTCACCAAAGTACAGATCGCGAGGATTGGTAAAACGTCCCATACTGTGCCTCCTAAACAAGCCCCTCTTAGACTTGCGTATATAACGGAGCACCCGATTGGCTCCGTTAGGACCGTTTTGCGCGTTGCCGGCGATGACAATGCGCGATGTCTAAACGTCTCAATGCTCAGACAAACACTATTTTACCGTTCTGGTTGGTCAGTTATTCACCTAAAGCCAACAATGATGAAACGTTTTTTCTATCCCTGAAGACCCTTATGGGGCATTCATACTCCCAAGCTGGGCAAACGTTTTATCAAGGTTGACCACATATCCCGGGCAGGGCTGTGCCCCTCCAAAATGCGCCCCGTTCGCCGCCAAAAATCGACCGTTTGCGGCACCGTGATACCACTCAGTCGTCCAAGGTGCCGACATTTGTGCGACATCCGTCTTCGTGGTGCAAAGGTGCATGTCCAAGTGCGGCACCCCCGGTGTGCCACATGCGGGTAAACTAGAACCTTATATAGAGAGATTTGAACCCTAACCGCAGCAAAGGAGGCCCCATGGCATTCGATCCCATTCAAGAGGATTGCCATCGCCTCGTTCTTGAGGCCTTGCGCCGCGACAATATCCCGCTCACCGACGGTGCCGCCGTAGAGCGTCTGATGGAACAATTCACCCGCAACCCCGCACCGCTCATCGTGCACGACCGCGACCGCGCCGGGCACCTCATTGCCAAGGTGGTCGAGGCTGTCGACTACCGCATTCCCTTTATCCCTGACGATACCCAGGCAGAGCAAGAAGAGACCGCTGCCGAGAACATGCTTCGCGAGGCAACCGAGCTCGATCCGACCAACTGGGACGCTCAGCGCATGCTGACCGCCCTCACCGCCAACTCCAACGAGGAGTACGTACAGTACTTGGTATCCAAGCGCGATGAAGTCGAGCACGACCTGGCACTCAAGATTGCCTCGGCGCAGGACCCCTACGAGCGCGAGGCCGCGGGCGACCTTATGCGCCGCCCCTACCTGCGCTGGCTTGCCGCCCTTGCGTCGCGTGCCCTCATTAGCGGCCGCTATCGCATGTCGCTCGAAGCCGCAAACCGCAGCCTCGACTTTGCCCCCAACGATCCGGCCGGCGTCCGCCACACCGCGATGCTCGCCATGGCAAAGCTCGAATACCCCGCCGAGGAGCTCAAACGCTTTCGCTCTGCCCACTCCGTCCCCTATCTTGCCAACACGCCGCTGCGCCGTCGTCCCAAGGACGCGGAGCGCGACTTGGACCCGTGGACGCTCATCGCGCTGATGAGCGCTGCCTGGCGAGAGCTAGACTACGAGAGCGCCGAGCACTACTTGTGCATCCTCGCACGCTCGTGCCCGCACGCAGCCGAGGCACTCTACTTCCAAACCGAGTTTCCCGATGGCGTCTATGCCCGCGTCAACGTAGGTGTGGGCTCCACCGACGAGCTTGTCCTTGCGCTGTCCGAGGCGACGCCGGTACTGCAGGAGGGCCTGGGCGCCCCCGACAACGCCAGCTTTGCCGCCTGGGTCGCCACCAACGATATCGTGCGTTCCCAAATCGACGAGCGCATCCTGCGGGCGGCCGAGCAGGGCTTGCCGTTTAAGGGAGGAGACCTCTAATGGATCCGAGCGTCTACATCCCCGCCTACCTGGAGCGCACCTATCTGGCGTCGCACCCCGAGCTCACCGATGCAGCACGCGAGCTTGTCCATAACGACGTGAACGTCAACCCTCATAAGTATGCGCAGTCCGAGCATGCCCAGGCGCTGCTGTCCTACGCCGGTGTTCATCGCCACCTGCTCGACGAGCTCCATCGCATCGAGGACATGGGCAGCGACGAGGAGTT
>CABTZA010000139.1 GCA_902489225.1 uncultured Collinsella sp. | reverse complement strand
TATCGAGTATGGATAATATCGCACTGTTGCAGCAAAGTTTCGCATAAGCCGACGAGCAGATGTTTCGTTTTGATTACGATGCAGGTAGAAGCGTTTTTGGGCACCTGACGAACAAATCGCGTGTTTCGAAGCTGTTTCGTCCACATGTTCCGAACCACCACATTGGGGACAGGCACCTTTGTGGTGGTGTTGGTGATTAGAGGACGAGCTGATGGTAGTCGGCGGGGGTTATGCGGCCTTCGGTGGCGGCGCGAAAGGCGGCGAGTGCATCGCCCGAGAACGGCATGGCCCAGCACAGCCCGCAGCCGGCGGTGATGGAGCCGGGCAGCGGCATGATGCGCCCGGGCACACCGGCGGCAAGGCACAGCTGCTCGCATTCCATCACATCGAAGGTGCTATCGAACGAAACGATGATCTTGCGTTCGTGATCAGGGGCATCGCCAAACGAGGCCTCGCGGTGCGACTCGCGATACGCAGCCGCCGCTGCCTCTTCCTCGGCCGTATGTCCACAGCCGCCACAGCCGCAGGTGCAAGGCTCGGACCCATCGCAGGTGCAAGGTTCTCCCGTGTCGGGACAAATATCGTGAGACATGGCAACTCCAATCGTCTAGGCGAGCAACTCGGCCGCCGCAAACTCCTCGGCCGTATTGACGTTTTCGAAGCAGAGCGTCGAGCCTGCGACCGCGACAATCTGAGGCTCGTCCAAATACCCGGCGTTCACCCGGTCGATCAGGCAACGAATGCGCTGGCGGTCACCGGCGAGCAGCTCATGGGCGACCGGCGCACACGCGTCACGGCGCCAGACGGCGCAAAGCGGCTCAATCCCCCGCTCCTCACGCGGCACGCACACGTCGAGCGCCTCGGCCTCAGCACGATCGGCAAGCGCGCCGATGAGTTCCGGCGAGACAAACGGCATATCGCAGGCGACGATCGCCACGAGCGGCAATCGAGCCGCGGCCAACGAGCTCGCGATGCCGCGCATGGCACCGGCGGGACCGTCGACGTCCATTACCACGCGGGGGCGCAGGCCATCAAACATAAGCTCCTCAAGGTAGGCAAGCTCGCAAGGGCGCGACGTCGTCACGACCAACTCGCCGGCAACTGGCGCCAGCCGACCCAGCACGCGCTCGATGAGCGGCTCGCCGCAAAACGCCATGCGCGCCTTATCGCAGCCCATGCGCGACGACAACCCGCCCGCCTGGACGACACAAGAAAGATCGGCCCGTCTTACGGTAGTCATACGGCAAACCACCCCCATCGGTATGCTCAAAACCCGGTGCACGAAGCTAAATACCGCCGCCGAAATAGCGGCGCCACGAAAAGCTCCTGCAAAAACAAAACAGCGCTTTTGCGGCACGCAGCAAGACCGCGAGCACAAAAGCGCTGGTAGCGTATGGCGGGAACGTATGTGAATCGAACACATCCAAGACGTTTTGCACGCCTCGCAACGGTTTTGAGGACCGCGGAGCCCACCGGAGCCCATCCGTTCCCAAGTGCGGCGATATTTTACCAAACCGAGCAGGCCCCATCCCAAAAAGACGAACGAGAAGTTGCGGTGGAATAGTTCCTGGAAGAGGCATCTAAACCGGAAAACAGGAACTATTTCACCGCAACTGATGGGGCGGGGCCGAGCAGCCAATCTAGCGCAGGGAGCGCAGGCCGCCGGCATCCTTGTCGAGGACTGTGAAGCGTACGGCATCTAGGTGCTCCAAGATGCTGATGGCACGTTTACGCGACACACCTAGGGCCTCGCGCAGCACGCTCGTGGTGGCGGCGCCACCGGCGTCGGTGATGGCGGCGGCGACGAGCTCGCGCGCATGGGCCTCGGCGGCAGCAGACAGGGCAACGTCGCGCTCGACCTTAACGATCAAGCGGTTGAGCGAAAGCTCGCGCAGGGCTCGCGTCATGGTGTCGCGATCGAGCTGCAGTCGCTCACCCACCTCGGGCAGCGTCGGCGCATCGAGGCCAGCTTCGTCCAGCAAGGCAACGATACGTTCGCAGGCCTCGCGCACCACACGCGCCGCGGCGGCAGCGGAGTGCGGGTCGAACACCTCGGCGCCCTCGGCGGCGCACACGCCACGCGAGCAGCCCTCGGCAACCAGAGCCGCGGCAGCGCCTTCATCAGCGGAAGGCCAAGCAGCATGGGCGACGGCGCCGGGCGTAAAGCCCGTCTCCTTGGGGGCAGCCGCGTGCATGGCCGACAGGGTCGCCGCCATTGCATCCATCGCGGCGTCGAGCACCGCGGCGTCCGCCAAGAGGTCCGCATCACCCTCGGCAAGCTTGCGAACGGAACCCTGCGACACCAACCCGCGCAGTGCGGCATCGACCTCGCCGACACCAAGATCCAAAGCCTCGGCGACATCAACCGCCGTAACCGGCAGCGTCTGCAGTGCCAGCCAAGCGCCCACACCACCCGCGATATCGCCGGACTCGAGCGCCGCATACAGTGCGCGCTCCCCTTCAGCAAGCTCGCGCGAGCGACGGCAGCGCGAAAGCAGCACACGCCCGCCGCCAATGAGCATAACGGGCGAATACGACAGCACCACGGCATGGTCGCCGGCGCGCAGCGGCAGCGGTTCCTCCAAGCGTACCTGAACCACTCGCGTCTCTCCAACCGCCATGGGGGCCTCGCCCTCCATGAGCATGATACGACCGACGACCTCGGCCGTGCCGGCCATCACATGCACGCGCGCGCCCGACTCGAGCACACGCGGCTTGGCGCCCTCGCGACCCAAATACGTAAACGTCATCATAAAGCGCAACGTCTGGCCAAAGCGGCCCGCCACGCCGAGCATCTCACCGCGATCGAGCGCGGCGACACCATCGCCAACTAAATTGAGCGCCACGCGCTGACCGGGCAGCGCCTGCTGCGTGTCGCCATGCACTTGGATCCCGCGGACGCGACAGACCGTGCGCGACGGCAAAGCCATCAGCTCGTCGCCCACCGCAACCGGTGCATCGTGCAGCGTTCCCGTCACGACGGTGCCGACGCCCTTGATCGTAAAGCAGCGGTCAATCGGCAGGCGCGGCGCGGCATTGCTCCGCTCGGAACGGTCGCGACAGGCATCCCAGCAGACACCCACCTGCTCGTCGAGCACCGCAAGCAGCCCGTCGATCCCCTCGCCCGTCTTGGACGACACGGGCACAATCGGCGCGCCCGCAAACACGGTATCCGACAAAAAGTCATCGACATCGAGCTCGGCAAGCTCGGTCATCTCGGCGTCGGCCAAGTCGCACATCGTCAGCGCGACCACCATATGCGTAACGCCCAGCAGCTCTAGCGCATGCACGTGCTCGCGGGTCTGCGGCATCACGCCCTCGACGGCCGAAACCACCAGCACGGCCACGTCGATACCCGTAGCACCCTGCACCATGGCGCGCAAGTAATGCGCGTGACCCGGCACGTCGACCAGGCCGACGATCTTGCCACTCGGCAGCGCCAGCTCGCCAAAGCCCAGCTCCACGGTCATACCACGACGGCGCTCAACCTCCAGACGGTCGGGATTCTTGCCGGTCAACGCCTCGATCAGTGCCGACTTACCGTGGTCGACGTGTCCCGCCGTGCCAACGATAACGGGACACTCCACCAGCGCTTGAACCTCACTCATCGTGCAACCGCCTTCTCAACGCACGCGGCGAGCGTCGATGCCGCCGTCTCGATATCGCGGTCGCCCACGAGTGTGCGCACATCAAACAAAATGCGATCGTGCGAGGCGCGCGTGACGACGGGCGTGTCGAAATCTTGGACAAGCGAGCGCTTGAGCGCGTCGACCGTCAGGCGCCCGTCGGCCGGGCAGACGGCCACGCACATCGTGGGCAGCTCGACGGTAGGCAGCGAGCCACCACCGGGGGTCGACGATTCCTCGACGATTTCCACCTGCACGGCGCACAGGCAACCCGCCTTATCGAGGCCTGCCGTCATCAGCTCGCGCAGCTTGCGTGCGCGACGCTCCAGATAAGCCTGTGGAAGCGTGAGCATGTTGAGCACCGGCACCTCACGATGGGCCACATCCGCCCCATCCATGTAAATGTGCAGTGTAGCCTCGAGCGCCGCCAGTGCGAGCTTTCCCGGACGCAGGGCGCGCATAAGCGGATGCGACCCACAGGCCTGGACCAGATCGCGACGGCCCATGATAATGCCCGCCTGTGCGGCACCGAGCAGCTTATCGCCCGAGCATGACACGATATCGAGCCCCGCCGCGACCGAAGCCGGCGTGGGTTCCTCGCCGCCGTGTACCAAGATGTCGTCGGGCAACAGCGCGCCCGATCCCTGGTCCTCGTAGAACAGCAGGCCGTGCTTACGGGCCAGCGCGGCGAGCTCCTTTGAGCTCACTTCCTCGTGGAAACCCTCGATGCGATAGTTGGAAGGATGGACCTTGAGGATCATCGCCGTATCGGGCGTGATGGCGCGCTCGTAGTCGCTCAAATGCGTGCGGTTGGTGGCCCCGACCTCAACGAGCTTGGCACCCGAGGCCTCCATAACATCGGGGATACGGAAGCTGCCGCCGATCTCGACAAGCTCGCCGCGGCTGACGATGACTTCCTTGCCCGCGGCATGGGTTGCCAACACCAGTAGCACGGCCGCCGCGTTGTTGTTGACGACCAGCGCGTCCTCGGCACCGGTAAGCGAGCGGATGAGCTGCGCGGCATGTTCCTTGCGCGACCCGCGCGAGCAGGTGTCCACGCTGTACTCAAGCGTGCTGTAGCCGCGCGCAACCTCGGCCACGGCCTTGGCAGCCGACTCCGCGAGCGGGGCACGACCCAGGTTGGTATGGATAACCACACCCGTGGCGTTGACGGCGGGACGCAAGCTCGGCAGCGCGGAGCGATGCGCGCGCCACTCGATGGCCGAGGCCAGCTCGCGCTTAGAGCGCGGGGCGACACCGGCGCGAATGGC
>CABTZA010000138.1 GCA_902489225.1 uncultured Collinsella sp. | reverse complement strand
TCAAGCAGAAGACGGCATACGATCTTTGGCGATATCGAGCGCACGGGCGACGGCATTATGACCTCGCTGCGCGTGATGGAAGTGATTCGTGCCGAGCGCGAGACGCTCTCGCAGCTCACGGCTCCGTGCAAGCTGCTGCCGCAGGCGCAGGTGGCCGTGCACGTGGCGGACAAGGACGCCGCGCTCGAGAACATGGGCGTGCAGAACGCCATCGCCGAGGCCGAGGCTGCGCTGGCAGGCGAGGGCCGCGTGCTCGTGCGCAAGAGCGGAACCGAGTCGGTTATCCGCGTGCTGGCCGAGGCGCCCGACCAAGCATCCGCCGATGCCGCCATGAAGCGCATCGCCAACGCGCTCGAGGCTCTGTAAGGTAGTCATTGGGGACGTTCTTAAACAACTAGGTGGAAAGGGGGCGCCGCGGATTGGTTCCGCGGCGTCCCCTTTGCGTTGACGTGTCGGTTATGCCTTACAGCTCGTAGAGCGTGGTGAACTTGTCCTGCAGGTAGCTGCAGTAGTAGCGGGCATCGAACGCCATGCCGCATGCGCCCTTGATGAGTTCCGGCGCGTCCTTGGCGCGGCCCCACTGCCAAATGTGCTCGCCCAGCCAGGCGCGGACGGGCGCCAGATCGCCGCTCGCACAGGCGCCATTGAGGTCGATGCCGTCGCGGCACATGGCCGGCACAAACATGGCATCGTAGGCGCTACCCAGCGCATACGTGGGGAAGTAGCCAAACGAGCCGCCGCTCCAGTGCGTATCTTGCAGGCAGCCGCGTGTGTCGTCGGGAACGGGAATGCCCAGGTACTCGTCCATAAAGCGATTCCAAAGCGCGGGGATGTCCTTGGCCGTGGCCTCGCCGGCAAACAGCATGCGCTCAATCTCGTAACGCACCATGATATGCAGCGGGTAGGTGAGCTCGTCGGCCTCGGTACGGATCAGCGACGGCTGAGCGATGTTCACGGCGCGGTAGAGCGTGTCCTCGTCCACGTTGCCGTAGACCTCGGGCGCGTGGCGGCGCAGCACCTCGAGCAGCGGTCCCATAAAGGCGCGGCTGCGGCCCACGGTGTTCTCGAAAAAGCGGCTCTGGCTCTCGTGGATGCCCATGGAGGTGCCGCCCTCCAGGCACGTGCGCGCGTAGGCGGGGTTCACGCCCAGCTCGTACATGGCGTGGCCGGCCTCGTGGATGATGCTGTAGACGTTGGAGATGCAATCGTCCTCGTAGATGTGCGTGGCGATGCGCGCGTCGCCCACCGAGAAGCCCTCGCTAAACGGATGCTCGGTAAAGGCAAGCGTGGTGTCGTCCAGGTCCAGGCCGACGAGTTTCATCAGGTCGAAGCTCATGGCGCGCTGGGCGGCCTCGGGCACGCGGGCGTGCAAAAAGTCTGCAGCGGGCTGCTGGCCGCGCTCGCCGATGGCGTGCACGAGCGGCACGACCGTGGCCTTAACCTCGTCGCAAAACGCATCGAAGCTCTCGGTGGAAAGGCCGCGCTCGTACTGGTCGAGCCACACGTCGAATGGGTCGCGCTTGGGGTCCATGAGCTCGGCCTGATGCTTGAGCTGGCTGACGATTTTGTCCACATAGGGCTCAAAGCTCGCCCAGTCGTTGGCCGCTTTGGCCTTGTGCCACACGGCGTCGGCCTCGCAGGTGAGCCTGGTCCAGGCCTCGGCCTCCTCGGTGGGGATGACGCTTGCCTCGCGCTGGTCGCGGCCGAGCACGCGAATCTCGTCAAGCAGCTGCGGGTCGTCGATCTTTCCGCCGGTGACGGTCTCGCGTGCCAGCGAACGTACAAGTTCGACAGACTTTTCGCTGGTCAGGAGCTTATGGTGCTCGCCGGCAAGGGTGCCCATGGCGTCGGCACGGGCGGCGGCACCGTTGGCGGGAGCAATGGTCGCGCCGTCAAACTCGGCAATCTTGAGCAGGTACTCGCGGGTCCACAGTTTGCCTTCGAGCTTGCGGAATTTTTTGACGGCCTTATCGACCTTCATGCCTTTGGGCGTCTTGCCCGCTGCGGGCTTGGCCTTCTTATCGTGCTTCTTTTCCATACCATATCCTTGATCTCGCGAGCCGAACGCCACGGCTGGGCGCACGGCCAGTTTGCACAGCTACCTGCCTTGTACCCAGCACGAACAAAACGGAACGCGGCGATACGCCCACACAATGTGGTATCCTATAGCCCAATGCGTTGACGGAGAGGGTTTTGCCCGCCGCGTCGCCGGCAAGAGAGGGAAGGTCATGGGCTGCAAGCCTTCCTGCGGTGACAAGGGCCAAGCGTTCACTCCCGAGCAGCGACCTCAACGGGCACGCGGCCAGCGGCGGCGAAGCCCCAGTAGGGAAGCCGTGAGCCTCGCGACAAGGGGCAAAGAGTGGGCGCGGCGGGCCAGACATCCGCCGGGTCAAACAAGGTGGTACCGCGGAATTCAACCGTCCTTGGGCAATGCACATGCCCGAGGGCGGTTTTTTGTTACCGAACCGGGCCGCGTTTTCGCAACGTCAGACGGCGGCAGCCGCCTCGGCAAGCGGGGAGCGCGAGAGACGAAAGGGAAGACATGAGTCTGATTGATGATCTGGTCAAACTCGAGGAAGAGGCCAAGGAGCTCGTCGCGGGCGCCGACGACGCCGCAAAGCTCGAGGCCGCGCGCGTTGAGCTGCTCGGCCGCAAGGGCCGCATCACTGGCCTGATGCGCATGATGGGCAAGCTCGCCCCCGAGGATCGTCCCATGATGGGCAAGCGCGCCAACGAGATGCGCCAGCTGATTGAGGGCATGCTCGACGAGCGCACCACCGAGATGAAGGCCGCCGCCCTCAAGCACACACTCGAGCACGAGGCCGTCGATATCACGCTGCCGGGCATCCGTCCGCAGATCGGTCACCAGCACCTGATCAAGCAGATCATCGAGGAGGCCGAGGACATCTTCTGCGGCATCGGCTACACCGTCGAGTCCGGTCCCATGGTCGACACCTCCTACTACAACTTCACCGCGCTCAACGCCCCCATGGATCACCCGAGCCGCTCGGCCCGCGACACCTTCTACGTGGTCGATAACAACCCCGGCAGCGTCGCGCACCCCGAGGCTCACGCCCACGGCGAGTCCGACGTGCTGCTGCGCACCCAGACCTCGGGCGTGCAGATCCACACCATGGAGTCGCAAAAGCCGCCCATCTACATGATCTGCCCTGGCACCGTCTACCGTCCCGACACGGCCGACGCCTGCCACCTGCCGCAGTTCAACCAGATCGAGGGCCTGGTCGTCGACGAGGGCATCACCTTTGGCGACCTTAAGGGCACGCTCGACTACTTTGTTAAGTGCATGTTTGGCGAGGACCGCAAGACGCGCTATCGCCCGCACTTCTTCCCCTTCACCGAGCCTTCCTGCGAGGTGGACGTGAGCTGCCACGTCTGCGGCGGCAAGGGCTGCAACTTCTGCAAGCACAGTGGCTGGATCGAGATTCTGGGTTGCGGCATGGTCGACCCCAACGTCCTGATCAACTGCGGCATCGACCCCGAGAAGTACACCGGCTTCGCCTTTGGTATTGGTGCCGAGCGCGTCGCGGCCCTGCGCTACGACCTGCCGGACCTCAGAACGCTCATGACAGGCGATATGCGTTTCCTGAACCAATTTTAGGCTTGCCCAGGCACCCCATCTTGGCGTTCAAACCGTCGCTCGCGTACCTTTAGTACGCGTCGCTCCTCTTTCACGCCAACCTGGGGCACCTGGACAACCCTAAGGCGAACGTCTTCATTTGATATTTCCTCCCTATGCGGAGATTAAGAACTAGGAGAGCTACATGCGCGTTTCTTACGACTGGCTCAAGACCATGATCGATATTCCGGAGGACCCCAAGACCCTTTCGGACGAATATATCCGTACCGGCACCGAGGTCGAGGCGATTGACACCGTGGGCGAGTCCTTCGACCACGTGGTGACCGCCAAGGTGCTCACCAAGACCCCGCACCCCGATAGCGACCACATGTATGTGTGCTCGGTCGACGTGGGTGACAAGAACCTCGACGCCGACGGCAATCCCGCTCCGCTGCAGATCGTCTGCGGCGCGCAGAACTTTGAGGCCGGCGACCACATCGTCACGGCCATGATCGGCGCAGTTCTGCCCGGCGACGTCAAGATCAAGAAGAGCAAGCTTCGCGGCGTTGTGTCCATGGGAATGAACTGCTCCGCGCGCGAGCTCGGCCTGGGCGGCGACCACTCCGGCATCATGATCCTGCCCGAGGATACGCCCTGCGGCATGCCGTTTGCCGAGTACGTGGGCTCGAGCGACACCGTGCTTGACTGCGAGATCACGCCCAACCGCCCCGACTGCCTGTCCATGATCGGCATGGCCCGCGAGACCGGCGCCATTTTCGACCGCGATTTCCACGTTGAGCTGCCCGCCATCAAGGCGGAGACCGGCCGCGCGGCCGACGACGAGCTTTCGGTCGAGATTGCCGACGAGGGCCTGTGCGACCGCTATGTCGCCCGCATCGTGCGCAACGTGAAGGTCGGCCCGTCGCCCGACTGGATGGTCAAGCGCCTTAACGCCCTGGGCGTGCGCCCGCACAACAACATCGTCGACATCACCAATTACGTGATGATGCTCACCGGTCAGCCGCTGCACGCCTTTGACCTGGACACCTTTGCCGAGCGCGATGGCCATCGCCGCGTGGTGGTTCGTGCCGCCCAACAGGACGAGAAGTTTACGACCCTAGACGGCGAGGAGCGCACGCTCGACGCCGGCATGGGCCTTATCACCGACGGCGAGCGCCCCGTGGCGTTGGCCGGCGTTATGGGCGGCATGGATTCCGAGATTGAGGACGACACCGTCGACGTGATGGTCGAGAGCGCCTGCTTCAACGCCGGTCGCACCTCGCACACCAGCCGCGACCTGTCGCTGATCTCCGACGCTTCCATTCGCTTTGAGCGCCAGGTCGATGAGACCGGTTGCGTGGATGTCGCCAACGTTACCTGCGCGCTCATCGAGGAGATCGCCGGCGG
>CABTZA010000137.1 GCA_902489225.1 uncultured Collinsella sp. | reverse complement strand
TTTTTCGGGCCCGTTGCGGTGGGGAGCAGGAGGGGTCGGGGGCGGGGCGGCGGCAGGACTCGAGAGCGAAAAGAAGTATCGGGTTTGGTACGCCCGCTTCTGCCCGTCCCGTGCGCAGACGATACTCGGCTTATCGACCCGCGATGCAAAGGAGGTGCTCGTCCCACGAGCACTACCGGGAAGGGCTCGCGATTCGAGTCCCCACCTTAGCATTTGAACCATTTGGCACTATAATTACCGTAGGCATGCGCACAACGTTGCGCTTAATCAAGAGGAGAAAACGTATGGGTCTGTTTGATATGTTCAAGAAGAAGGCTGAGCCCGCGGCAGCTGCTGCTCCGGCCTCCATCTCTGCTTCTGCCGGCGCCGACGTGCTGTGCTCGCCCGTCAAGGGCAAGGTCATCAAGATGGCCGACGTGCCCGATCCCGTCTTTGGTGGCGAGGTTCTGGGCAAGGGCTGTGCCGTGTGGCCCGAGGACGATCTGGTCTACGCTCCCTGCGACGGTAAGGTGACCGTCACCATGGGTCACGCCGTGGGTCTGCAGTCCGATAGCGGCATCGAGGTTCTGGTGCACGTTGGCGTCGATACCGTCAACATGAACGGTGACGGCTTCGAGGGCTTCGTCAAGGCCGACGACGTCGTGAAGGCCGGCCAGCCCATACTCAAGATCGACCGCGCCAAGATCGCCGCTGCCGGTTACAAGGACTGCGTCGTCGTGGCCGTGTCCAACACCGCCGAGTTTGCCGATGTCGAACTCGCCGTCGAGGCCGACTCCGCTGTCGCCGCCGGTGACGCCATCGTTAAGGTCGTCCGCAAGTAAACTGCGGCATCCAAAGGATGTGCAAGGGTGGTCGGGTTTTCCGGCCACCTTTTTTATTACATCGCGGGGAAGCGTTTTATTGCACGTTGGGCGGGCCTGCAAACCGTTCGGACGCTAAAACGAACCGACCGCGCCTTCGCGTTGCCGAGGGTGTTCATAAGTGGATAGTATGGGCTTACTTATTACAACGTGTGCCGCGTCCGGGAAGCGCGGTGCCGCTCATTGGGAGGAACAACATGAAAAAGAAGCTGCTGCTTGCGCCCCTCATGGCCGTCTTGGTTGCATGCGTGGTCGTGCTTTCCGGCTGTGGAGGTCCTTCGGTTGAGGAGCTCATCACCGAGGATCTTACGACGCAGTTTGACGAGGTCAAGAACGGTGGCGACGACTTCCTCTCTGGTCTGGAGGAGGCTTCGGGCGATGAGTTCGAGCAGCTGGGTATCGATCCCAAGGAGTATGCCAAGACCTATCTCGAGGGCTTTGACTACAAGATCGGCGACGTGACGGTCGACGAGGACAAGGGCGTCGCGACCGCCGAGGTCTCCATCACCTGCAAGTCCATGAACAAGATCGTCGAGGACTTCTCCACCCAGTATCAGGAGAAGGTTGCCGCGCTTGATACGGTTCCTTCCGATGACGAGCTGTACAAGATGGCCGGTCAGGTTATGGTCGATGTGACCAAGGCCACCGAGCCCAGGAAGACCACGGTTATCTTCAAGTACACCTGCAACGACGACGGCGAGTGGTCTGCCGACGACTCCGTCAACTCCGAGATGATGGATGCAATGCTGAGCTAGTTCGTTGCGGCGTTTTACCAAACGCCGCAACTGCTCAACGTTGCGCGGGCACCAGAGCGACAACTTGTCATTCAAAGAGGACGGTATGACCAGAAGGTCTATGCCGTCCTCTTTTCATGCCAATTTGTTCGCTCTGGTGTCCGCTCGCTGTCCGTCCTCTACCTGCGGCGTTGCCATTGTTGGGGTAGTCGTTGGGGCGTTCTTGTCTGACTAGTCGTTTAAGAACGTCCCCAACGACTACTTTCCGCGCAACAGCATTGTCGCAGCTGCGTTAAGCAGTGTCGCTCGTTACTCGCCCAGGATTAGCGCTGCGAGCTCGCCCTGGGTGTCCACCACGTAGTCGGCGCCGGCGGCTTCCAGCTCTGCGCGGCCGCGGAAACCCCAGCTGACGCCCGCACTCTTAAGGCCGGCGTTGTGGCCGGTCAGGATATCGACATTGGAATCGCCTACGTAGAGCGTGGTCGCCGGGTCGGCGCCTAGCTCTTCCATCACATGCAGCGTGACGGGTGCTTCGGGCTTGGGCGGAAACGCATCGACACGGCCCTGCACCAGCGCAAAGCGCTCGGAACCAAAATACTTTTCGATAAGCGGAGCCGCCGAGACGTGGTCCTTGTTAGTGAGCACGGCAAGCTGAACGCCCGCGGCGCGCAAGCGGTCGAGCATCTCGATCGTGCCGGCATAGGGAGCGGTGTGGTCTTCCTTGTGCTCGCCGTAGTAAGCCCTAAACTCGGCAAGTGTCTGCTCAAACATGCGGCCGTCGCCTGCGTACTCGGCGGGCATAAAGCGTTCGACCAGCTTGAGCATGCCGTTTCCCACCTTGTAGCGGTACTCGTCTACGGCGAACGTGGGCCAGCCGTGCATCTCGCAGGTATGGTTGCCGGCGGCCGCCAGGTCCTCGAGCGTGTTGAGGATGGTGCCGTCCAGATCAAAGATCACATGGGAAAAAGCTGCTGCCATGGGTGCTCCTGCCGCTTGAGTTGTAAAACGCACCCCATAATACTGGGCATGCGTGCCGGGCATGTTTGGAATCTGAATATCTTTAATAGCCCTGAGCTTTTGTCGTTAGCAAATTCTCGGCAGCTGCTCTCCTACGAGCATGTCGAGGATGCGGGTCGAGCCCCAGCCGGTGCGCACGCGCACGGCGGGATGGACGCCCTCGGCAAGTGGCAGCACGCGGCCGATGATGGCGGCATTCTCGCCGTAGCGGGCGGCGCGCATGGCGCTCAGCGCGGCATCGGCCTGCTCGGCCGGCACGACGGCAACCATCTTGCCCTCGTTTGCCACCTGCAGCACATCGTAGCCGAGCATCTCGCAGGCTGCCTGCACGTCGGGGCGCACGGGCACATCGTCCTCGTCAATCTCCATGGCAACGCCGCTGGCCTGCGCAAACTCGTTGAGCGTCGAGGCCAGGCCACCGCGCGTGGGGTCGCGGAAGCAACGTGTGTCGGGTGCTGCGGAAAGCACATCGGCAATCAGGTGGTTGAGCGGCGCGGCGTCGCTTTCGATCGTGCTCGAAAACGCCAAGCCCTCGCGCTGGCTCATGATGGCGATGCCGTGGTCGCCCAGCGTACCCGATACCAGGATGACATCGCCGGGCTGGCAGTTTGCGCCGCTGAGCGCCACGCCCGCAGGCACCTCTCCCACGCCGGCGGTATTGATGTAGACGCCGTCGGCCCCGCCGCGCTCGACCACCTTGGTGTCGCCCGTGATTATGGACACGCCCGCCTCATGCGCCGTTTCGGCCATCGTCTGCACAATCTGGCGGAGCCTATCCATGGGATAGCCCTCTTCGAGGATAAATCCGCACGACAGGTAGCGCACGTTGGCGCCCGAGGTCGCGACGTCGTTGACGGTTCCGCACACGGCGAGGCGGCCGATGTTGCCGCCGGGGAAGAACTGCGGCGAGACTACAAAGCTGTCGGTCGACATGGCGATGCGCCCGCTCGCGGGCAGCGTGGCGACGCCGGCGTCGTTGCCTTCGAGCAGCTCGGGCGACCCAAAGGCATCCAAAAAGACCTCATCGATGATGCGTTTCATCATCTGGCCGCCGGAGCCGTGGCCCAGCAGGACGGTGCTATCGGTAACGCTATGGGACATATCGAAAACTCCAATCGTGGGTGGTGCCGGTGTGCGGGTGTGTCCGGGCTAGTTGCGGTAGCGGTAGTACGCCGCGCAGCTGCCCTCGGAGCTCACCATGCAGGGGCCGACGGGATGTTCGGGCGTACAAGCGTGGCCGAACAGGGGGCAGTCGCTCGGCGTAATGGCCCCGCGCAGCACGTCGCCGCAGCGGCATCCGCGCGGCTCGACCGTCGGCTCGATGGACACGTCAAAGCGCATGCTGGCATCAAAGTGCGAAAACTCGGGACGAATGGCGAGTCCCGAAGCCGCAATCGATCCCAGCCCGCGCCACGTGGTATCGCACGGCTCAAATACCTGCTCGACCAGCTGGCGCGCCACAGGATTGCCGTCGGCATTGACGCCGCGACGGTAGGCGTTGTCGATCGCGGGTTGCCCCTCAACAACCATCTGGACCAGCATGCAGATACCCTGCAAGATGTCGACCGGCTCAAATCCCGTTACCACGCCTGGAGTCTTAAACTCGTCGACCAAAAAGCCAAAGGGGGCCAAGCCCGTGATGGTGGCGACGTGGCCCGGCAGGATAAAGCCGTCGATGGCGGTCTCGGGGTCGTTGGCGATGGCGCGCAACGCCGGCGGCGTGGTCTTGTGGGCGCAATAGACCGAGAAGTTCAAAAGCCCGCGCGCCTCGGCCTCCAAGATGGCGGCGGCGATGGTGGGCGTCGTAGTCTCAAAGCCCACGCCCATAAAAATGACCGGGCGATCAGGGTTTTGCTCGGCAATGTCGAGCGCGTCGAGCGGGGAGTAGACGATGCGAATGTCACGCCCTGCCGCTTTTTGCGCAGCGAGCGAGGTGGATGATCCGGGCACGCGCATCATGTCGCCAAAGGTGGTGATGATGGCGCCGTCTATGTTGGCGAGCGCGATTGCGTGGTCGATGTCGCGGTTGGCGGTGACGCAGACGGGGCAGCCCGGGCCGCTCAGCAGCTTGAGCCCTGCCGGCATAATGGAGCGAAAGCCATAGCGCCCGATGCTCACGGTATGCGTGCCGCAGACTTCCATAAGGTTGATGGTGCGGTCGCCGACAAGCTCATGAATGCGCTCGATGAGCTCGCGAGCCAGCTTGGGATCGCGGAATGCCGAGAAATCGATACCGGAGCGAGCCGGCTGCTCGGGCGCCACTAGTAAGCCTCCGCCGGGTTGGTGGCCAGCTGGTCTTCTTCGACCAGCTCGGACATGGCATTAACAAGCTCGAGCGTTTCCTGTGCTTCCTGCTCGTCGACAATCTGGATGCCAAAGCCGGCGTG
>CABTZA010000136.1 GCA_902489225.1 uncultured Collinsella sp. | reverse complement strand
TGCTCAACCTTATGCAGCGTGCTCGCCAGGCCATTATCGAGGGTCGTTACGGCGCGTTCGTGAGTGACTGGATGAACAGCCCTGCGGCGGTGGATTACTAAGGGCGGCGCGGGCGCTTGCAGGGCGCGGGCAACGGCAAGGGGCGAGCGCCGGCCGGTCGTCGCGTTCGCTAACACTGTCTGCGCGACCGCTGACCGATGCCTTGCAAGCGCATGATGCATCGTGGGTACCATACCGAATAGTTGATGTTCGGGCGGGTGTTTGACGCATGGCGTCGACCCCGCCCGTTTTCTTTTTCTCGATAGGAGTACCCATGATTAAGAACGAGAATGTCGAGGGCGAGCCTGCCTACGACGAGACGTACCGCCGCGGCCCCGTGGTCATGCGCGGCCCGATGATTCCTAAGGACAATACGTACGCTAACCTGCTGGCGCCCGAGGAGTCGACCGACTGGTTGCATGCCGATCCGTGGCGCGTACTGCGCATCCAGGCCGAGTTTGTCGACGGTTTTGGCGCGCTTGCCGAGCTCGGACCTGCGGTGACCATCTTCGGTAGCGCCCGCACGCCCAAGACCGATACGCTCTACAAGGCGGCGCGCACCGTCGGGCGTAAGATTGCCCAGCGCGGCGTGGCGGTTATCACCGGTGGCGGCCCCGGCATCATGGAAGCGGCCAACAAGGGAGCGGCGAGCGTCAATGGTAAGTCAGTTGGCCTGGGCATTGAATTGCCGCACGAGCAGGGGCTCAACAAATACGTGAACCTCGGCATGGACTTCCGTTACTTCTTTGTGCGCAAGACCATGTTCGTCAAATACAGCTCGGGCGCTATTGTGTTTCCCGGCGGGTTTGGCACGCTCGACGAGATGTTCGAGGTGCTCACGCTGGTGCAAACGCACAAGGTCAAGCGTATGCCGCTCGTTTTGGTGGGCACCGAGTACTGGCAGGGCCTGTTCGACTGGCTCAACGGCCCGGTGATGGACGCCGGCATGATCAGCCCGCTCGATCCCGAGCTCGTGCACATCACCGACGACCTCAACGAAGCCGTCGACATCGCCCTGAGCGGGCTGATGTAGATCAATCGTGCCCACGCGACATGAATACGCATGGCAATCTGATGTTATCTAACATCAGATTGCCATTTATATTGGGTATACTGATGCAAAAGACGAGGCGAGGAGGTCGCATATGTCTACTGCAACGGTTAAGCCTACGACGGTTCGCATCGAAGAGGGGCTCAAGGAACAGGCGACTGAGTTCTTGGATTCGGTCGGCCTCAGCCTCAATTCCTATCTCAATCTTGCCGTTCGGCAGCTTGTAAATCAGCGAAAGATTCCTTTTGAGATTGTAGGAAGGGCGGAGGTGCCCAACGAGGCGACGAGGCGCGCCATGGTGATTGCCGAGGCTCATGAGTTGGGGATTTTGCCGGACGATAGCCTGTCATTCAATAACGCTGATGAGCTTATGTCATTCCTCGATGAGGAATAGCGATGTTCGAGATTAAAGTCGAGGCTCAATTTAAGGTTGACTACAAACGAACGATGCGCATGCATCCGCAGCTAAAAAGTGAGTTTAAAGCGGCGGTTGCAGAGCTTGTGGCTCATGGGTCACTTCCGGCGGAGTATGGCGCCCACGAGCTCTCAAACCCGGGCGGAAACTACAACGGCCACATCGATTTCCACCTATCCGATGGCTTGGTCGATGTGGTCGTTCTTTATCTTCCCCATAAGACTAACCCAGTGATTAGGCTGGTGAGAATGGGCACTCATCAGGAGCTGTTTCAGGGTCCGCTGGGCTGATCGCCGATTTCCAAGTTGCGGTGGAATAGGGATTGATTGACAGCTAATAAGCCAAAAACGGTCCCTATTTCACCGCAACTGATGTGGGCGTCCCTAGTGGATGGGCTGGTAGCGGGGGCAGTAGCTGATGGCTATGGCATCGACGCCTACATGGGTGGCGATGGTGCAGCCGATGGGGCCGGTGCCGGCGTCTACATAGTCTTGGCCTGCGAGCGCTTGGCTGACGAGCTCCTGCTCCTCGGCGGCGCCGGTCGTGAGCACGCGCACGCTGGAGCCCGGATGCTCGGCCAAAAATGCGAGGCAATCGGCCATGGTGTTGGTAACGATGCGTTTGGCACCGCGGCCCTTTTTTATGGCCTTGATCTCGCCCGATTTCCACTCCGGCGAAACGGCCAGGCGAATGTTGAGCATTTGCGTGAGCTGGCCGGCGAGCTTGGGCGCGCGGCCGTTCTTAACGAGATTCTCGAGCGTGCGGGGAATCAGCAGCAGGTGGGCGTCGGGCAGCGTCGCGCGGATCTGCGCCTCGGTCTCGTCCAGGCTGCGGCCGTCCTCGCGCATGGCCAGCGCGTACTCCACCAGCAGGCCCTCGGCGCCCGAGCCGGTGCGCGAGTCGATGCAGCGCACGTCGAGCTCGTGCGTTTCGGCCGTCAGGCTGGCGTTGGCATAGCAGGCGGACCACTCGCTGCACAGCGAGATAAAGATGGCGCTATCGTGACCGTCGGCGCGCACGCGGTCAAAGAGTTCCTTGAACTCGCCGGCACTCGGCTGCGAGGTGTGCGGCAGCTGCTCGGAGCCGGCCATGCGCGCGACGTACTCCTGGGCGGTAATCTGCACCTGGTCGAGCAGGTCCTCGCCCTCGATAATCACATGCAGCGGAATCACGTAAATGCCGAGCTCTTGGGCGCGGGCGGGGGAGATGTCCGACGTGGAGTCGGTTATGATGGCAAAAGACATAATTGCACCTTTCGTTGGGGCGCGACGGCGCCGCCTTCTGAGAGCAAAGTGCGACAAGTATAGTGGAGTTGCTCTACATTGCTAGGTTAAATTGTTGAATAGTCAACAGTTTGAAGTGTCGGTGTGGAAATCGTCAACTGGGGAAGAGGGATGCCGATGGAGGCGCTGGAGATATGCAAGCGGCCGGTCGTGCTGTTTGATTTTGATGGCACGGTGGCCGATACGGGTCGGGCGGTGATGACCTCGACGCGCAAGACGCTGGCTGCACGCGGGTTTTCGGAGGCGCAGATGGGTGACCTGCGTCGCATGATCGGGCCGCCCCTGTGGAAGAGTTTTCACGACTTTTATGGCTTCTCCCGCGAGGAGTCGCTTGTGGTGGCCGACGAGTACCGCGCCTTTTTTGACGAGCTGGGACCGGAGGAGTATCCCGTGTTCGACGGGATCCCCGAGCTGCTGGATGGGTTGGTCGCCCAGGGCAAGCGCTTGGCCGTGGCGACGTCGCGCATGGAGGCAAAGTGCGTTGACATGGTGGGTGAACTGGGGCTTTCTCAGTTTGAGGCCGTGGTTGGCATGAATCCGCCGCAGGGCCGCGAGACCAAGGCGGATTCGGTCCGCGATGCGCTGGCGGCCCTGGGCGCGACCGCGGACGAGGCCGTGATGATTGGCGACCGCTTTAACGACGTCGAGGGCGCGCACGCGATGGGCGTGCCGTGCATTGGCATCTATTCGGGTGCGGCGGCGCCGGGGGAGCACGAGGCTGCGGGCGCCGATGCGGTGGTGCACTCGGTGGCCGAGCTTGCTAAACTTTTCGCTATATAAGTATTTGATGTGAGGGGCGGGCGTACCCGTCGCTCATTGGTAAGGAGGTCGTCCATGAATCAGGTGGAGCAGAGCGTTACCGAGTATGTCGACGAGGTCTGGGAGGACGTCGTCGCCGATATCGAGCAGCTGGTGAGTTATCCGTCCGTAGCCGTTGCTGCCGATGCGGAGCCTAGCGCGCCGTTTGGCCGCCCGGTTCGTGATGCGCTCGATTGCGCGCTCGGCATTGCGCAAAAGCTCGGCTACCAGACGAGCGACGACGAGGGCTATGTGGGCATTGCCGATATCCCGGGTCGCGGCGACAAGCAGCTCGCGACCATCTGCCACGTGGACGTGGTGCCCGCCGGCCCCGGCTGGAACACCGACCCGTTTGCGATGGAGCGTCGCGAGGGCTGGCTGCTCGGCCGTGGCGTGATTGATGACAAGGGTCCGGCGGTGTTGTCGCTCTACGCCGGTGCCTACCTGCTCAAGCACGGCATTGTGCCGCGCTATACCTTCCGCGCGCTGCTGGGCTGCGATGAGGAAGTGGGCATGTCCGACGTTCACCATTATCTGGAGAATCACGCAGACCCCGACTTTTTGTTTACGCCCGATGCCGAGTTCCCGGTCTGCAATGCCGAGAAGGGCCAGTTTGGGGCGACGTTCGTGAGCCCCAAGATCGACGGCGGGCGCATCGTGTCGTGGAGCGGCTCCGAGGCGAGCAATGCCATTCCGTCGCAGTCCATCTGCGAGCTTTCGATTGCCGCCGATGAGCTGCCGGCGCCCGTTGAGAACGCCGACCGCCTGGAGATCAAGGCGCTCGACAATGGCCATGCGCAGATTTTCGCCCACGGTATTGGCGGCCACGCTTCGATGCCTGAGGGCACCATCAACGCCGTCGGCCTGATTGTGTCGTATCTGCGCGAGGCCGAGGACGCGTTTGGTGCACGCGACGAGCGCCTGCTGACGCCTGCCGAGCACGAATTCGTCAAGTTCCTGGCCTTTGTGCATGCGGATGCCTATGGCCGCGGCCTAGGTATCGATGCGACGAGTCCGGCGTTTGGCCCGCTTACCTGCAACGCTGGAGTCATCCGCGTGGCGGATGGCCATATTGAGCAGGTCATCGACGTGCGCTTCCCCGACAGTACGAGTGCCGATACCATCCGCGAGCAGCTCGACCCGCTCGTGGGCCGTTTTGGCGTGACGTGCCAGCTGGGTCGCGCTAAGGTGCCGTTCTCAGTCTCTGCCGATGATCCGGCCGTGAAGGCGCTTATCGATACCTATAACGAGTTCACCGGCAAGCATGCTGGGCCCTTTGCCATGGGCAGCGGCACGTACGCGCGCAACTTTGCCCGCGCCGTCTCGTTTGGCCCCGAAGAGACCGGCCTGGAGCTGCCCGCGTGGGGCGGCCAGATGCACGGCCCCAACGAGTGTGCCAGCGAAGAACAGCTTAAACAGGCGCTCAAGATTTACATCGTGGCGATCCTTCGTCTCAACGAACTGGAACTGTAGGGCTTCCCCAGGCACCCGACCTTGCCCCTCAAACCGTCGCTTGCGTACC
>CABTZA010000135.1 GCA_902489225.1 uncultured Collinsella sp. | reverse complement strand
TCTGCCTTTCAATCGTCGGGCATGGCCAGAAGGCCTATGCCCTCCTCTTTCAAGGCACATTGCTCGCTTAGGGGCGTTTTCGCTGACTTATGCTCAACCTGTGGCGCTTTTTTTGGAGCGAGGGAGGGGTCCTACGACAGTTCGTCGGCTACTTGGTGTTCGTAGAAGGCTTCTACTACGGCGTTAAAGTCGCGGGCGAAGTCTTCCATGGTTCCGCGCCAGGTGGCTCGGCTGGGCTTGCCCTGGCCCACAAAGGCGGTTTGGATGCCGCAATCGGGGGACGGGAAGTCGCGTTTGGGGTCGTTGCCCACCATAAGGACCTCGTGTGGCTCGAGCCCCATCACCTGAAGCTGCTCGAGATAGTAGGTGGCATCGGGCTTGCAGCGGGTGGTGTTTCCCATGTGCGTGACGAGCTCAAAGGGGGCGTCGGCCAGGTCGCCCCAACCCATGCGGCACTCGATGGCCCCCTGGGGAAAGCTGGGGTTGGTAAAGAGCGCGCAGCGCAGTCCTGCGTCCTGTACGGCCTGGAGAGCGGCGTGTGCGCCCGGCATGGCGTGGGCGTTGATGACATCGTCGTTCTTGTACGGAAGCACTTCGCGGTCGTAGTAGGTAAACGCCTCGTAGATGAGGGGATCGGAGAGGCAGATGCCGCATCGGCGCTCAACCTCGGTGCGGTAAAACTCAAGATTGGTGCGGTTATCCGTGCCGCTTCGGCGATTGGCGTTGAGGTCGACCAGGATGGTGCCGAGGCGCGCCATCGTGCCACCGCGGCTGCGGCGACCGATATCCGCGAGCATCGACGAGACATCCTTAAAATAGCGAAGGATGAACGCGTTGAGGTTGATGCTAAGAAGCGTCTCGTCCATATCGAAAACGACTGCTTTGAGCACGCGGGCACCTTTCTCGTAAATTTGATCTAGAGTCGTTGGCTCCGGATACTTTACCCCAAAGCCAATTGCCTGGCTGGTTATCGTCAAGTTGCGGAGACGTGTGTTCATAAGATTACGAAAAAGTCTCCACACGAGTAAAAAATCGCAGTTCACGCTTGAAATCGAACTCATTTCCCCGTAACCTATACGAACGTGATTGCATAAGCGTCACATTAGTATCTGTCGGCTCCCGAGTGTTCCTAAACGTTGTGTGCTTGTCGCACCCTTCTGTAGGTCCTAGCAATCGGGGCCCCGTAGTTCGAAAGGGGTCCACCTTTGAGTGAGATTCAGAACTCGTCCATTTTCTCTCTTGACGATGTCAATGAGGAGGAGATGAACAACCTCATCGACGGTACGATTACCGACTTTGATGAGGGCGATCTCGTTAACGGCACTGTCGTTAAGATCGAGCATGACGAGGTGCTCGTTGACATCGGATTCAAGTCCGAGGGCGTTATCCCGGTCCGCGAGCTGTCCATCCGCAAGGACGCTAACCCTGCAGACATCGTTGCACTCGGTGATCCCATCGAGGCTCTGGTTCTCCAGAAGGAGGACAAGGACGGTCGTCTGGTTCTGTCCAAGAAGCGTGCCGAGTACGAGCGTGCTTGGAACCGCATCGAGGAGAAGTTCAACTCTGGCGAGAACGTCGAAGGCGAGGTTATCGAGGTTGTCAAGGGCGGCCTGATCCTCGACATCGGCCTGCGTGGCTTCCTGCCTGCTTCTCTCGTCGACCTCCGTCGTGTCAAGGACCTCACCTCCTACATGGGCACCCGCATCGAGGCTCGCGTCATCGAGATGGACCGCAACCGCAACAACGTCGTCCTCTCCCGTCGCGTCGTGCTCGAGGAGTCCCGTAAGGCCGAGCGCTCCGAGATCCTGTCCAAGCTCAAGTCTGGCATGCGTCTCCAGGGCACCGTTTCCTCCATCGTCGACTTCGGCGCCTTCGTCGACCTCGGCGGTATCGACGGCCTCATCCACATCTCCGAGCTTTCCTGGAACCACGTCAACCATCCTTCCGAGGTTGTCAAGGTCGGCCAGGAGGTCGAAGTCGAGGTTCTCGACGTCGACCTCAACCGCGAGCGCATCTCCCTGGGTCTCAAGCAGACCACCGAGGATCCGTGGCGCGCACTGGTCAAGAAGTACCCCGTCGGCGCTATCGTCGAGGGCACTGTGACCAAGCTTGTCCCGTTCGGCGCTTTCGTCGACCTGGGCGAGGGCATCGAGGGCCTGGTGCACATCTCCGAGATGGCCAACAAGCACGTCGACCAGCCTTCTCAGGTCACCCACGTGGGCGACAAGGTTCAGGTCAAGGTCATGGAGATCGACCTCGACCGTCGTCGTATCTCCCTGTCCATGAAGTCTGCTGCTGAGACTCTGGGCGTCGAGATCGAGGTTACCCCGCTGCCTTCCGAGAAGAAGGACGAGGAGACCGACGCCGAGTAAATCGGTTTGACGATCACTTGTTTTAAGGGATCCGTCCGCAATGGACGGGTCCCTTTTTGCATTTGCTGCTGAGGCGCGCGATGCTGCCCATGCTGTCTGCAGGCTATTTGGTTGTCGGTGCATGAAAAATGCCGACATCCCGCCTCGGGGAGGAGGCGGGAACACACCGAGTAGACGGAGGGGTGCGGAGCGCGGTCGCGTCTCGACTGACGACGTTGCCCATCGACAGGACCATTGTAACGCATGGCGGTTCTTGGTTTATCGTGTCGAGCGTTTGCGTTGTGCCATTGCCTGCGGCAACGGTGTGTTACACTCTTGCACTGCTGAGTGGGCCAGACGGTCGCGCGATGTGCTGCTTGCAGTACGCGTGAGGAAAGTCCGGGCTCCAGAGGGCGGGATGCCGGCTAACGGCCGGGCGGAGTGATCCGACGGAAAGCGCCGCAGAAAAGAAGACTCCCACCTGCGCCGCAAGGCGTAAAGGGAAAAGCTGAAACGGTGGTGTAAGAGACCACCAGCGTCGTGGCAACACGGCGGCTTGGCAAGCCCCATCCGGAGCAAGCGCGAATAGGAACGCTATGGGCCGGCCCGGTCCGCGTTCGGGTAGCGTGCGCGGAGCTGCACGGTAACGTGCAGACAAGATAAATGACCGTTCACGACAGAACCCGGCTTATCGGCCCACTCGGCACTTTGTTGACGCTGCGAACCCGTCAGCGCGGCAATTTGCCTTTCAAGCCTTCGGGCATGACCATAAGGTCAATGCCCTTGTCTTTCAAGGCACCTTGCTCGCGCTGACGGGTTCTCGCTGTTGGTGACGGTATCATTGGCGTTTCCGTTCTTGTTGGCGAGGTCAACGGTGCTGTCTTTGCCTTATTATTGAGGCTGTTTGTTGCTTTGCTTGTTGTTGAGGGGCTTTGTTGGACAGCTATTTTACTCTGCAATCGAATATTGAGGCTTCGGGCGAGTTTGTGGACCGCAAGAGCCGGTTTATTGCCCAGCTGGTCCATATTGAGTCCGAGGACGAGGCGAATGCCTTTATCGAGATGGTTCGCAAGCGTCATTACGACGCTCGGCACAATGTTCCCGCGTGGATTTTAGTCGATGGACGCGAGCGCCAGAGCGATGATGGTGAGCCGAGCCGCACGAGCGGTATGCCGACGCTCGAGGTGCTGCGCGGCGCGGGGCTCAAAAATGTTTGCTGCGTGGTGACGCGCTATTTTGGTGGCACGCTGTTAGGGCCCGGTGGCTTGGTGCGCGCCTATACCGCGGCGACGCAGACGGCGGTGGCCGCGGCTCAGGAGGCCGGGCAGATCGTCGAGATGACGAGTGTCGTGTCTGTTGACGTGCATGTGGCCTATCCGCAGTATGAGCAAGTGCTTCATTTGGCGCAGGATTCGGGTGCCAAGGTTTCGGATACCGATTTCGCGGATACCGTGACGATTCATTTGGTGTTTAAGGCGGGGGAGCAGGAGCCGTTTTGCGCTAAGATGCGCGAGCTTATGGCGGGGCGCGAGGAGATTGAGGTCGGCGCTCCCGAATTTGCCGAGTTTTAACGGCGACGGCCGGCGTGCTTTTGGATGGATCCCAAGCGCGCCGGCCGTCGTTTTTCTGTTGCTGCCGCTTACTCGGCGAGCTGCTTTAGCACATCGCAGGCGATTTCGACGGCATCGTCGATGCAACCGGGACAGCTGCGGAGCGGACCCTTGTCCGATCCGATGCCCTTGAGCGTGCCGCAGACGGTCGTCGTGTTCTTCTCGCCAAAACGCTTGGCGATTTCGCGCGACAGCTTGTAGGTCTGGCCCTTGGTCTTGGGGTTTTCCATGCCGTCGCTCATCACAACGCCCATGATGGCCACGGCGCCCGAGATGGCACCGCAGGTTTCGGTCATGCCGCCCATGCCGGCGCCAAAGCCCTCGGTGAGGGTAAAGGCGGTCTGGGGGTCGAGCCCGACGGCAGGTGCGAGCGTGCAGGCGACGGCCTGTGCGCAGTTGAAGCCTTGGGCGTGGTATTCGGCAGCCTGAGCTTGGCAGGCGGCGGTGTCGAGCTGAGCAGTATCGATTTGCTTCATCGTTGTCTCCTTGGTCACGGTGTACTCGCCTATGGTACCCGTGACGGGGCATGTAATCATCGAGAGCTTCATGTATGCCTCGTTTTTATCTATCGAGCAAATGCCCAAGGCTTGAGATAAATACCCCTGATCAATTTGTCCAATAACCTACCTTGGGGATGGGTTGAGAGGGGTGCCGGGTAGCGGTATCGTGAACCGAATAAAACTAAAACCCAGGCAAGGGAGCTAGATATGAGCGAGCAGACCATCGGTACTACATGTGTTCAGGGCGGCTATCACCCGGGAGATGCCGAGCCGCGCCAGGTGCCCATCTACCAGTCCACCACGTGGAAGTACGACACGTCCGAGCACATGGGCAAGCTGTTTGACCTAGAGGAGTCGGGCTACTTCTACAGCCGCCTGCAGAACCCCACGTGCGATTTGGTTGCCGCCAAGATCTGTGAGATGGAGGGAGGCGCCGCCGCGATGCTTACGAGCTCGGGCATGGCTGCGAACTTCCTCGCGATCTTTAACGTGGCCGGTGCCGGCGATCACGTGGTCGCGAGCTCTGCCATTTACGGCGGTACGTATAACCTGCTCGCCCACACCATGGGCCGCATGGGCGTGACCTGCACGTTCGTTGCCCCCGACTGCACCGATGAGGAGCTCGAGGCAGCCTTTGAGCCCAATACCAAGCTCGTCTTTGGCGAGACGAT
>CABTZA010000134.1 GCA_902489225.1 uncultured Collinsella sp. | reverse complement strand
TATTCGGCCAACTTGCCTTCGTATGCCGATGACAGCACCATG
Organism: uncultured Collinsella sp.; assembly: GCA_902489225.1. Classification (GTDB taxonomy): domain Bacteria; phylum Actinomycetota; class Coriobacteriia; order Coriobacteriales; family Coriobacteriaceae; genus Collinsella. The sequence continues at coordinate 5,137 of CABTZA010000134.1, read as the reverse complement.
ATTGATGGCGTGAGCTACGTCTTTGTCTACGAGGACGAGCTCAAGGAAATGATGGAGCGCGTCGACGCTGGTAAGGATCCCAAGGGCCCCAATACCATGGGCCAGTCCGATGGCTCCAGTTCTACGATCGGCGACCTGAACAACAACACGTCCGACGATTACGCTAACGGCACCGCAACCTCATCGGTCAGCTCTGACGATTCCGATGACTCAAGCGATTCGAGCGATTCGGACTACTACGAAGAGCCCACCGGCGACGGCAACGGCTACTCCTACTAGTTCCGCCGTTCTACCGAACGGCGGACCGGCCGACGCTGCGCACCGCCCAAGGCGACAATTTGTCATTCAAAAGGCAGGGCATGACCAGAAGGTCAATGCCCTGCCTTTTTCATGCCAACTTGTCCGCCTTGGGCGGCGCTCGCTGACGTTGGCTCAACCTGCGATGCTGTGTAGTGGTAGTCGTTGGGGACGTTCTTAAACGACTAGTCAAGGGGGACACTCTTGCGGCATTTGGCACTTGGGGACGTTCCTTTTGTGCCGGCAGTTTGGGACACTTCTTGCGCCAAGAGGCTGGCGCGCGTCAACCTGTCCTCATTGCAGCAAAAAATCGCCCCATTCTCTGGTGAGGACGGGGCGATTCGTCTTTTGGGATTGTGCGGCCAGACCTATGCGAAGCGGGCGACGAGTTCCTGGAGAACGTCAGTCATCTTGACGAGCGAGCTGACCGGGACAAACTCGTTAACGCCGTGGTAGCAGTAGCCGCCTGTGGAAAGGTTGGGGCAGGGCAGGCCACGGAACGAAAGCTGCGCACCGTCGGTACCACCGCGAATCGGCAGCACCTGGGGCTCAATGTCGCAGGCAAGGTAGGCTTCCTTGGCGACATCGATAAGCTCGGGGTAGTCACGCACAATCTCGGCCATGTTGCGGTACTGCTGCTTGATCTCGACCGTCACGCGTTTATCGCCCAGGCGCTGGTTGAGCAGGGCTGCGGCGGAATCAATCAGCGCGAGCTTCTGCTGGAACTTTGCCGCGTCGTGGTCGCGAACGATATAGCGCGCCGTAGCGTGGTCGACGGTTGCAAACACGCCCTCAAGATGATAGAAGCCCTCGTAGCCCTCGGTGTATTCCGGGCGCTGCGTATAAGGGAGCAGCGCGTTAAAGTCGCAGAACAGATTGCCCGCGTTGACCATGCGGCCCTTGGCGTCACCGGGATGGATGGACTGGCCCTCAAAGTGAACGGTTGCCTCGGCGGCGTTAAAGCACTCCCACTCCAGCTCGCCAATGGGACCGCCGTCGACCGTGTAGGCGTACTTGCAGCCGAAGGCCTCGATGTCCAACAGTTCGGCGCCGTGACCGATTTCTTCGTCCGGGCAAAAACAAATGCCGAGTGCGGGGTGGGGCAGCGAGGGGTCCTGAGCGATACGCGCGACAAGCGCCATGATCTCGGCGACACCGGCCTTGTCGTCGGCGCCCAGCAGCGTGGTGCCGTCACTGCAGACCAAGTCCTCACCCACAAGGTCGTTCAGGGCGGGAAGCTTGGCGGTGCTCATGGCCACAGGCTTGCCGTCAACGGTACCGCAGACCAGGTCGCCGCCTTCGTAGTGCACAATGTGCGGCTTCACACCGGCGCCCGGCGCAACCTCGGTGGTGTCGAGGTGTGCTATCAGGCCCAGGGCGGGCTTGTTCTCCGCGCCCGCGCTCGCAGGAATATGCGCGCACACGTAAGCATGCTCGGTCACATGGGCATCGGTCGCGCCGAGCTCGCGCAGCTCCTTGGCCAGGATGTTGGCAAGGTCAAACTGAACGGTGCTCGAAGGCACCTGGTCGCAGTTTGCATCCTCGGATTGCGTGTTGATTTGGACGTAGCGCAAAAAGCGCTCAAGGACGTCGGGGTTCGTGGCGTTGTTTTCCATAAAGACCGCTCCAATCTTGGTCGTCGTGTGCAACAAGAACTCTAGCACGGTATGCCACGGCATACCGCGACACTTGGATGGGGTAGAATCAGCCTTTGAACGCAGAAGGGACGGAAGGTCATGGATACGACAAATAGCTCGCGCGAGCTGCACCTAACAGTGGCGAACGAAGACTACTTGGAGTGCATGGTTCGCATCGAAAACGAAGAAGGGGAGACCAATGGCGTGCGATCGGTCGACATCGCACAGCGTCTTGGTGTCTCCAAGGCATCGGTCAATAAGGCAGTTTCGGCGCTTAAGGCGTCCGAGCTTGTCGAGCAATCGCATTACGGCAAGGTCATCCTGACCGACCGTGGTCGCGAGGTCGGCACGGCTATCTGGTACCGTCATCGCCTTATCCGCACGTTTTTGGTCCAGGAGCTCGGCGTCGATTTTGAGCGGGCCGATTCCGAGGCGTGCATGATGGAACATGCGCTTTCCGAGGACACGATGAGCCGCTGGCTCGCCTATCTCGAAAAGCAGGGAATCAGCGTCGAGGAATAGTGAAACACATATATGGATACGAGTTATTACAACCGCCCCGGCGGCGAGGAACTTATGCGCCGCATGTCGAGCGAGACACTGTTGACGCAGGGCCCCATGGGCAGCGTGCTGATGAGTGAATACGATGCCGCCGACATCCCACCGGCGTTTTGGAACCTTGCCGAGCCGCAGACTGTTTCTCGTATCCATCGCCTGTATGTCGCCGCCGGTGCGCAGGTGCTCATTACCAATACCTTTCAGGCATCAAGCTATGCCCTCAAGCAAGATCAGATTACGCCGTCCGTGGCTGAGGTCAATCGCGCTGCCGTCGACGATGCGCGCCAGGCGCACCCTCAGCTGCTGCTGGGCTCGATGGGCCCGATCGGCATTGAGTGGTTTGCCGAAGACTCTGCCGAGTATCGAGAAATCCGAGGCATTTCGCGAGAGCAGGCATACGCCCTGCTCAATGCTGGTGTTGACGGTCTGCTGATCGAGACGGTGACGTCTATCCGTAATTTGCAGCCCATGCTTGCCGGCGCCCAGGATGCCGCCGACGGCATGCCTGTTTTGGTAAGTTTTGTCGTTGACGATAAAGGCGACCTGCTAGGCGATGGCCTCAACATCGAGGCTGCTGTTTTGTACGCCGAAAAGCACGGCGCAAACTCGGTTGGCGTTAACTGCTGTTCACTTGCGGCCGCGAACGTGGCGGTGCCCAGGATGGTTGCATCGGCGACTACGCCCGTCACGGTACGCCCCAACGTGGGTGATCCGGTCCAAACACAGGATGGTCCTGTGTGGCGCGAGAACCCCGAAGCCTTCGCGCGTGCTTGCATCGAATGGAGGCATGCCGGTGCCGCAATGGTGGGCAGTTGCTGTGGAACCACGGCGATCACCACGGCGGCGATGGCCGAGGCGCTCGATATATAAAGGTCAAAACCGCTCCATACGGGGCGGTTTTTTTGCTTGCACATCGTCGGTAGCATTTGCCCAAATAGTGAATGCCGGTTTTGGCAGGTTGCTGGGCGAGCGTTGCGGGTATACCCCATGCGTACCATGATCCAAACACTGTGAGGTGTCTGCGCGTGTGCGCGATAATTCATTTTGGAACTGACGGTTGGCGCGCCCGCGTCGACGACGACTTTACCGCCGACAACGTTGCCCGCATTGCCGATGCCGTCGGCGAGTTGTGGCAAAAGACCAATCCCGGCAAAACAGTCTATATAGGGTTCGACACCCGGCCGCAGGCGCGCGAGTTCGCTGAGCTTGCGGCAGGCGTGCTTGCGGCTCACGGATTGGACGCAGTACTCGCATCTCGGCCTGTCCCGACCCCCGCCCTTACGTGGGCGGCGGCGTATGACGGCGAGGCCTGCGGTGCGCTCATGGTGACGGGGTCCCATCATCCGCAGGGGTATCTGTGCCTTAAACTACGCATGGGAGATGGCTCGACGGCCAATCAGGATGTCATCGAAGAGCTTGAAGAGACCATGGCCCCCGAGCCGATGGGGATCGAGGAAAGCTATCGCACCGCGGATATTATTCCTGACTATATGCAGGCGGTGGCGTCGTTTGTCGATGCCGAGGCCATTCGAGCCGCTCACCTGCGTGTGGTGGTTGACCCCATGGGCGGCGCGGCCCAGGGATATCTTGCCGACCTGCTGCGGGAGCTAGGCGTCGAGGTGCACGAGATTCATGCCGGAGAGTCGTCCGATCAAGAGGACATTTGCCCCGACCCTGTTGAGCCATGGGTGGACGCTTGCGAGCGTGCAGTTGTCGAGGACGGGGCGTGCGCGGGCCTGGTGACCGACGGCGATGCCGATCGTATTGGCGCGGTCGACGAACGCGGTAGATATATACATCCGCATCAAATCATGGCGCTTGTTTTGGGCGACCTCGTTCAATTCCGCAATTTGGAGGGGCGTGTCGTCGTCAATCTCTCGTGCTCGACACTCGTACGCCGCATTGCTGAGGCGCTTGGCTGTCGCGTGACCGTTAAGCCGGTCGGTTTCAAATATATAGCGGCGGAGATGAAGAAGGGCGGCGTCCTCATGGGAGGCGAGGAGGCCGGCGGCATCGGCATCGCCGCGCATATGCCCGAGCGCGATGGAATCCTTGCTTGTCTGATTCTGTGTGAGCTTATGGCAAAGACGGGCGCGCCCTTGGGCGTTTTGGTCGATCAGCTCGAGGCCAGTTTTGGTAAGACGAGCTACGGGCGTCGCGATTTGCGCCTTGAGGCCGAAGACGCCGAATCGCTGCGAACGCTGCTTCCTGGCATGAATCCCAAATCGATTTGCGGCAAGGCGCCGCAGACTGTAAGCCATATGGATGGTCTACGTTTGGCATTCGAGGATGACACCTGGCTGCTGATCCGCCCCAGCGGGACCGAACCGGTGGTTCGTGTATACGCCGAGGGGTTCTCGGTGGAGGAGCGCGATGAGTTGCTCGATGCCGGCTGTGCCTTGGCTAAGGGAGCCTATCAGCTTTAGCCATATGACGCTTCACTATAAAGAGACCCTCGGCGAGTGGTGGAGAACGGCCGGCAAACGTAAGCTGAGTATTAAAATGTGTAGGAAATGTGTACGCCCAGATTCCCGCCCGCGGGGGCCCTCCGGTCTGGCAATATATCTCCTTGCCGCGCCGCCCGGTGGAACCGGGAACCAGCGCATGCGTGCACCTTGAGAACCGGATACTGCGAGGATGGACAC
>CABTZA010000133.1 GCA_902489225.1 uncultured Collinsella sp. | reverse complement strand
CCGGTGCTCGAGCCACCCAGGCGCTCAAACAGAACGCGTGACTCGTCCGCCGACACCACGCGCGCCCACTGGCGGCGCGCCTCGCGCTCGATGGAATGGGCCTCGTCGATTACCCAATGACGAATCGGAGGCAAAATCCTGCCCTCGGCCGCAACGTTGCGGAACAGCAGGGAATGGTTGGTGACCACCACATCGGCATGCGCCGCACGACGGCGAGCGCCGTGGACCAAACATTTATCAGGGAAAAACGGGCAGAGGCGACGAGCACACTCGCGCGAGGCCGTCGTAAAGTCGGGGCGGTTGACGCTGCGCCACCGAATGCCAAGTGAGTCGAGGTCGCCATCGGCTGATTGGCAGACGTACGCCATAATGACCGCGACCGCCGTGAGCGTGTCCGCCGGATCGCGCTTGGTGGTAATCTCGGCCTGGCCGCGGCTCATGCGCTCAAGCTTGCGCAGGCACGGATAGTGGTCATACCCCTTGAGAGCGCAAAATGACAGACCACCGTCCAGTTGCTCGGCAAGTTTTGGCAGCTCATGGTACATGAGCTGGTCGGCGAGATTGTTCGATTTGGTCGCAATACCAACCGTGATGTTGTTACGGCGTGCTGCCTCGGCAAAAGGCACCAGATAGGCCATCGATTTGCCGACGCCCGTGCCCGCCTCAATTACACGATGAGTGCCCGTGACCAGCGCATCGCGGACCTCGAGCGCCATCGCAATCTGCTCATCACGCGGCTCGTAGGTGGGGTACATGCGATTGACCAGGCCACCTGGCGCATAGTCTGCCTCAATCTCCTCACGACTCGGCATCTTGAGGACCGGCAGTTCGTCGGCGTCCACCCGATCGTCGGCGCGATCGGCCTTGAGAACGTCAGCACGAGCGGCGCTGAGAGAGAAGATAGAACCAGGGTTCTGCCCTGCCAAGAATGAGAAGATAGGACGATAGGACCAAGGCACATCCGGATGCATGTCGGCTAGGCGCGCCATGAGGCCCTGGGGCAAGTCGGTGAGCGCCACGAGCAACACGCGCCATACGCCACACAGGGCGTCGACGTCGGCATTGGCACGGTGTGATACCGAGTCACAGCCAAACAGATCGGCCATAAAAGACAGCTTGTGCGAGGCCAGGCGCGGAAGCGCGATTCGCGACAGCGCCAGCGAATCGATCCAAATATCGCTCACGTTGACGCCGCCTTTGACCGACTCGATAAACGAGCGGTCGAACGTGGCGTTATGTGCGATCACCGGGCAACCACCGACAAAATCGGCGAGAGCGGCGACGGCCTCAACGGCCGACGGGGCATCTGCCACATCGGCATTTGTAATGCTCGTGAGCTCGGTAATCTCAGCGGGAATCAGCTGCTTGGGATGCACGAAGGTATCGAAACGGTCGACGATCTCGCGGCCCGAAAGACGGGCCGCCGAGATCTCGATCAGTTCATTGTCCTGCACCGAAAGACCTGTGGTCTCGGTATCGAGGACAATCACATCTTCCTCGATAAGACCAAAGGACTGCGTTTTGGCGCGTTCGGCAAGCGTGGCATAGGAGTCGATGACAAACTGCGGCGTTCCTGACGAAACCGCGTCCTCGATTAGCATGCAATGCCCGCTCGACGAAGGCCCATACGGATCAGGCTGTCACAGACCTGCGGGAACGTCATGTCGTCGGTGTGGCGGATCTCGTCCGGATACAGCGACGTATCGGTCATGCCGGGAATGGTATTGGTCTCGAGGATAACGGGGCCGTCCTCACTCACGATAAAGTCGCTGCGCGAGATACCCAGGCAACCGAGGGCCTTGTGAGCAGCACAGGCAAGCTCCTGGGCACGAGCGTAATTCTCGGGTGAAATCTGCGCCGGAATGCGATGGATGTCCGTAGGGTCGACATACTTCACGTCCAGATCGTAGAACTCACAGTCCTCGGGCTTACGAATCTCGACAATCGGCAGAGCGCGCACGTCATCTTCGCCGTATACGCCGACGGTGATCTCGGTACCCTCGATGCACTTCTCGACCAGTACTTTGTCGCCGTACTCAAACGCCTTGGCGATTGCCGCGGGCAGCTCGGAGGGCTCATGGACCAGGGAAATGCCATAGCTGGAACCGTTGACGGCCGGCTTCACAAAGCAGCGCTCGCCACAAACCTCGACGATATGATCGATATCGACTTCATCGCCCACCTCGAGCGCAAGGCCGGGGGCAATGGGAATGCCCGCCTTGGCGTACAGGAGCTTAGAGACCTCCTTGTCGGCACCGCAGGCGCTGGCAAGCACGCCCGAAGCCGTGTAGGGGATACCCAGGGTCTCCATGGCGCCTTGCATGGCGCCATCCTCGCCGCCGGCACCGTGCATGGCGATAAACGCCACGTCAAAGCCGCCGGTTGCCATGGTTACCATAAAGTCATCAGCGGCCGTATCGAGCAGCTCCACCGAGGTGTAGCCGGCTTCCTTCAGTGCCACCACAACGTTCTTTCCCGAATTAAGCGAGATCTCGCGCTCAGCGGAATGACCGCCCGCCAAGACCGCTACGTGCATGTTCTCTAGGCTTTTACCCGGCATGGGCAGACTCCTCCTCTATAATTTCTGCAGCTGATACCATATTGTAGCGATACCCTCTACGTTTCCCCAAAATCGAAAGGCTTCCATGAATCCCAGGACTAAATCTCAGGACATTCGCGACTTGAGCCAAAACGATATTCGCGAGCTCGTGGCCGAGCTTGGCCAGCCCGCCTTCCGCGCGAAGCAGCTCATCGAATGGGTCTTTGAGAAGAACGTTTGTTCGTTCGACGACATGACCAACCTTCCCAAGGCTTTCCGCGAGCAGCTTAAAGAGGCTTTTGCCTTTGATACGCCGACTGAACTCACCAAGCAGGTTTCCAAAGATGGCTCGCGCAAGTATCTGCTCGAGTACCACGACGGCATTTCCGTCGAAACTGTCGGTATGCCCCGTCGCAACAAGCTTTCCGTCTGCGTTTCCACCCAGGCAGGCTGCGGCATGGGCTGTGCCTTTTGCGCTACCGGCCTCAACGGCCTCAAGCGCTCTCTGACCGCTCAAGAGATCGTCGACCAGGTACTTCATGTATCCAACGACTTTGGCGAGCGCGTCACGAGCGTTGTCTTCATGGGCCAGGGCGAGCCGTTTGCCAACTACGACGAGGTTCTCAAGGCGTTGCGAATCCTCAACGACCCCGATGGCATCGGTATCGGTGCTCGTCACCTCACCGTCTCTACCAGCGGCGTTATTCCCGGTATTCGCAAATTTGCCGACATCCCCGAGCAGTTCACGCTTGCCGTTTCCCTGCATTCCGCCATCCAGTCGACACGCAATAAGCTAATGCCCGGTGTTAAGAAGTACACGCTACTTCGCCTTCACGAGGCGCTTCAACTCTACACCGAGAAGACTGGCCGCCGCCCGACCTATGAGTATGCCATGATCGAAGGCGTCAACGATACGAATCCCGAGATGCAGGCGCTCTGCGACTTCTGCGAGGGAACGTTGTGCCACGTCAACCTGATTCAGCTTAACGACATCGAGGGCAGCCCGCTCAAGCCGTCACCGATTCATAAGGTTGAGGATCTTCAGCGTCGTCTTGAGTCCCGTGGCATCGAGACCACGATTCGTAACTCCCGTGGTAACGATATTGACGCCGCTTGCGGACAGCTGAAGCAGCGCTTCAAAGTTCAGAAGAACGCATAGGGGAGTCGCACCCCAAAACGTTTCATGTGAAACATCGAACGGCCCCGGTTACAGGAGATGCAACCGGGGCCGTTTTATTTATTGACCTTAATTTTGAATCAGCTGCTACCTGTCCCATTTTTTACGGCCAAAATAAGGGGTCCTTGCCTCGTGAATCAGACAAGGACCCCTCAAAATATGCTAAGTAATTGTTAGGTACCTAATAGCCTACATTTTCCCATTGGTTACTAACCCAACCTTGATTAATCTTGGGATTCTTCGTTACCTGAGCCGTACGCATGGCAACATCTTCTGTCATAACATCCATTTTCTTCTTGGATGTATCGACAATATCTTGCGCACTACGAAGCAAACGACCTCGAAGTTCATCGTCTGTCGCGATCTTATAGCCAGCAAAGGCACCAGCCGCGACAGTCGTCGCCAATGCAATCGCAGTTAAAATCCTATTCCTCATCTTGGCCTCCTTGATCAAACTGAATCATTTCGCCAAGAATACGAGAGAGCTCTTCCTCGTCTTTAAACTCAATCTCAATCTTATTCTTTCCACGCGAGCTCTTAACACGCACGTTGGTATTAAAAACCTGACGAAGCACGCGGGCAGCCTTTTTAAAAGACTGAGGCGTTGCAGGCCTCGGCGTCTTAGGTGTCTCTCCGGCAGAAAACAACGGAGCAAGATTTTCTGTCGCTCTTACGGAAAGGCTCTCTGCAACAACCTTCTCTGCAAGTCGAATTCGAGCGTCCTCATAGGGAACTGCAAGAATCGCACGTGCATGACCAGCAGTAAGTTTGCCCTCAAAAATCATCTGCTGAACAACTTCAGGGAGATCGAGAAGGCGCAGCGAGTTTGTAATTGCAGAGCGTGACTTGCTGACTGCCTTCGACAATGCCTCCTGGGTCATACCGCTGGCATCGATAAGCTGGCGATAGCCCTTAGCCTCTTCGACGGGATTCAGATCAGAACGCTGAAGGTTTTCGATCAGAGCAAGAGCCAGCATCTCTTCATCATTAACATCTTTAATGATGACAGGCAGCTCCTCAAGACCAGCAAGCTTTGACGCTTGGTAACGACGCTCACCAGCGATGATCTCATAGCCGTTTCCATGCTTGCGAACCAAAAGCGGCTGCAAGACGCCATGTTCTTGGATTGATTCGCTCAACTCACGAAGTTCAGTTTCGTTAAAGTGAATTCGCGGCTGATTAGGGTTGGGAACGATATCCTCAATAGGTAGTTTTGTTTCAGATGCGGCATTCGAAACCGATGAAGCCGAACCACCGGTCTCATACTCGGCCTCTGAGACCAAAGCATTGAGTCCACGTCCCAATCCGCCACGTTTCTTTACACTAGGCACGCTTGATCACCTCTTTTGCAAGGTTCATATAAGCTTTTGCACCTTTATTTTGAGGTGCATAGGTAATTACCGGTTCTCCAAAAGACGGAGCTTCTGAGATTTTAACCGTACGGGGAATCAGCGTCTTAAACGCCTTATCACCAAAGT
>CABTZA010000132.1 GCA_902489225.1 uncultured Collinsella sp. | reverse complement strand
CTTGCCGCGGTGTGCGGTGGTTTGCTGGCCGGAATTTCGTCGCGCTCGCGGGCGTTTGCCCGCTTGGTGGCTCCGGCGCTTTCGTTTGTTAAGGCGACGCCGGTTGCCTGCATAGTGGTCTTGCTGCTCATTTGGTTGGGGTCGGCGCGCGTGAGCATTGTGGCGGTCTTTTTGATGACGCTGCCGGGCGTGTATTTTTCGCTGGTCGAGGGTTTGACGCAAGCGGATAAACCGCTGAAGCAGATGTTCCGCCTGCAATGCGTGCGGGGCTGGCGACTGTTTTGCGCCCACACCTGGCGCGAAGTCCTGCCGTTTGTGCTTTCGTGCGCCCGCGCCGTGATTGGCATGAGCTGGAAGGCCGGCGTGGCGGCGGAGCTCATCGGCATGGCGACGGGCACCGTGGGCGAGCGCATCTATCAGGCGAAGCTGCTCATCGAGACGGCTGATCTGCTGGCGTGGACCGTACTGGTCGTTGCCGCCTCGTGGGCGTGTGAGCGCGTGCTGGTGTGGCTGCTGCGGGCTTCGGGGCTCGCGGCATGGCGTGTTACCGTGCGGGCGCATGGGCGTGGTAGTCACGGGCGTGCGGGCGGATCTGCTGGCGCCGGCACTGCGGCGGAGCTTGCGCTCGCTGTGGGCGATCGTGCACCCTGGGCGCCGGCGCTCGACGGACTGGTGCTTCATGTGTCTGCCGGTGGGCGTATCTGTGTGATGGGCGCTTCGGGCATAGGCAAGTCGACGCTGCTTGCGCTGGCGGCGGGGGAGTGCGCGCCGTGCTCGATGGTGTTTCAGGATATGCGCCTGGTAGAGGGCGCCTCGGCTTTGGATAACGTGCTGGTGTGTGCCGACGCGCGCGTGGACGCCTCGAGTACCGCAGCCCTGTTGCGCCTGCTGGTGCCGGGGATCGATGTGCATGCCCGCGTGGCCGAGCTCTCGGGCGGGCAGCGCCGTCGCGTCGAGATTGCCCGAGCCCTGCTGTGTCCGGGCGACGCGGTGATTCTGGACGAGCCCTTTACCGGTCTGGATACCGCTGCGCGCGACGCATGCGCCGAGGTCGTGCTCGACTTGCTCGACGGCCGTATGCTGTTGCTTGCCACGCACGATTCCGCTGACGCTCGGGCCCTCAATATCTCGGACATCATCACGCTCTAAATACTTACCCAGCAACAAAATGATCCGTTTTTCTCCGTCCCCATGGGGTCGGGTATGGTATTCTATCTGTGGGGTAATACTTAGGAATACCAAGTAATACCAACGCCGTAGAACAAACTCCAGATGCGGGCCAATCGGGTTGTCTTCACAGCCCGTCGCCCAGCCGCGTGGCCCGCATCTATCCGCATCACCGTCGTTTCAAAAAGGAAGCGCCATGGCAGAACACATGACCCCGGTTGTCGCGAAGGTCTTGCCCGAGGAAAAGGCGGCCTTCGCGGCGGCAACCCAGCTCGTGGGCACCACGCCGTCCAACGCCATCCGCATGTTTATCGCCGCCTTCAATCGCTGCGGCACCTTCCCGTTCGACATTTCGCCCAACGGGGCCTTTGGCGCTGCGCCCGATTCTCGTCAACAATGACCGTCCCAAACTGCCGGCACTTGGGGACGTTCCTTTTCTGCCGGCAGTTAAGGAACGTCCCTAAGTGCCGGGTTTTGAGGAGGTTGGCATGCTCAATGCGATGATTTGGGCGCTTGCCTGTTTTGGTGTTGTTGCTGCCGATATAGCCCTGAGCGTGGTTCTGTTTTCAGCTCTCGATGCCGTGTCGGCGCTGACGGGTTTCCCGATCGACAATCTCGATATCCAATGGTTCCAGGCTGCCGCTCAGACGGCGTCATTTTTGATGGCGCTGCTGTGGTGGCGTTATCTGTGGCCCCGCTCCTTCATGGCGCGCCGGCAAGGCGAGCGCCCGCTCGGTGGGGGAGCAAGCGCGGCATGGAAGCGCATTGCCTGCGTTGTCGTGATCGGCCTATCCATGCAGGTGGTCATTAGCTACCTATGCGACGGCGTGCTGTCGCTGCTGCCCGAGGTCGCGGCAGACTATAGCGAGCTCGTCGAGGAAACGGGCATGGGCGATACCAGCCTTCTTGCCGTCCTGACCACGGTGCTCGGCGCGCCGTTTTGCGAAGAGCTCCTGGTACGCGGCATCATCTTTGAGTTTTCGCTGCGTGCGTTTAATCCGCAGTGCCGTCCGCTCTGGAAACGCCGGCGCCGCGCGAACGCGCAAGACGGCGCTATAGTGCCCTGGGCGGCCCCGAGTACCTGGGGCGTCGCCGCGGCAATCGTGCTGCAGGCGGCGGTCTTCGGCTTTATGCACATGAACTGGGTGCAGGGCTGCTATGCGGGCGCTGCCGGCCTCATTTTTGGTTGGGTGTTCGTGACCACTGGAAAGCTCCGCTACACGATCCTGCTGCACTTTGCCTTTAATGCCGGGTCGTATCTCATGACGTTGCTCTGGTTTGTGAACACACCGTTCGACGTGGCAATTGCGGTCGCTATCGCCGGTGTCATCCTCGTTGAGGCAATGCGCTCGCTGCGCCACGCGTGTGGGATGGACGCAGCGAGCGCACCGCTGCGCTAGTTGCGGCGACCGCCTCCGTTGGCGCCCTGACGCCCCTGTGCCGCGCGGTTGCGGCCTGCGGTGTTCTGCGCGCGGGACATACCGCCGTATCTCTTGCTGCCCTTAGACCCCTTGCCGGCATCACCAGCGCCACCGTGGGCCTTGCCGCCCTTCTTGCCGGTGCCATGCCCACCGCCGGCAGACGTCTCGCCCGGGCGCGGGGGCACGGGACGAATCAGGCAATGCTTGGTGTAGCCAATCAGATCGCGGCGGCCGGCTTTTTCCAGCGCCTCGCGCACGAGCTTGTAGTTCTCGGGCTTGCGATACTGGATGAGCGCACGCTGCATGGCCTTCTCGTGCGGGTCGCGCGCCACGTAGATCGGCTCCATGGTGCGCGGGTCCACGCCGGTGTAGTACATGCAGGTCGACATGGTGGACGGCGTGGGGTAGAAGTCCTGCACCTGCTCGGGCATATAGCCCATGTCGCGCACGGCTTCGGCGAGCTCTACGGCTTCCTTCATCGTCGAGCCGGGGTGGCTCGAGATCAGGTATGGCACCACATACTGCTTGAGTCCGTATTCGCGGTTCAGGCGTTCAAATTTACGGCAGAACGCATCGTAGACGGCTCGGCTCGGCTTGCCCATCACGGACAACACCGCGTCGCTCACGTGCTCGGGTGCCACGCGTAGCTGGCCCGAGACATGATGCTCCAGCAGCTCGCGCAAAAACTCGTCCGAGGCGTCGGCCATGGTGTAGTCGAAGCGGATGCCGCTGCGGACGAAGACCTTCTTGACGCCCGGCAGCTGGCGCAGGTCGCGCAACAGCTGCGTGTAGCCGCTCTCGTCGACTACCATGTTCTTGCACACGCTCGGCCACAGGCAGCGCTTGTTCTTGCACACGCCGTGCTTGAGCTGCTTGTCGCAGGCAGGGCGGCTAAAGTTTGCCGTCGGTCCGCCCACGTCGTTGATGTAGCCCTTAAACTCGGGATCGCGCGTGAGCAGCTCGGCCTCGCGCATGATCGAGTCGTGGCTGCGCATCTGCAACACGCGGCCCTGGTGGAAGGTAAGGGCGCAAAACGAGCACTCGCCAAAACAGCCGCGGTTGGAGCTAATGGAAAACTTGATCTCGGCAAAGGCTGGCACGCCGCCCGCCGCGTCGTAGTCGGGATGCCAATCGCGTGCGTAGGGGAGTTCGGCAACCTCGTCCATCTCGTCGGTGGTGAGTGTTGCCGACGGCGGGTTCTGCACCACGTACACGCTGTTGGGATATGGCTCTACCAAGCGATGGCCGGTGATAGGGTCCATATTTTGCTGCTGCACGTTAAAGCTGCGGGCGTAGTTGAGCTTGTCAGCGGCAAGGTCGTCCCAGCTGGGCAGCAGGTCGTAGTCGTAGACCTCGTCGAGCGAACCCGTGCGGTAAACGGTGCCGTTGATATAGGTGATCTGATCGACGGGCAGCCCCGCGTCGAGCGCGTCGGCGATCTCGACAATCGCGTGCTCGCCCATGCCGTAGATGAGGATGTCGGCGCCCGAGTCGAGCAGCACCGAGCGCTTGAGCTTGTCCTGCCAGTAGTCGTAGTGGGCCAGGCGACGCAGGCTTGCCTCGATGCCACCGATAATGATGGGGGCGTCCTTAAACGTCTGGCGGATGAGGTTGCCGTAGACCGTGACGGCTCGGTTGGGACGGCGCCCCTCCTCGCCACCGGGGGTATAGGCGTCGGTGCGGCGGCGGTGCTTGGTCACCGAATAGTGGTTGACCATGGAGTCCATGTTGCCGGCACTGACGAGAAAGCCCAGGCGCGGCTCGCCGAGCACGGTGATGCTGGTGGGGTCGGTCCAGTCGGGTTGGCAGATGATGCCCACTTTGTAGCCGTGCGCGTCGAGGACGCGGCTGATGATGGCCATGCCAAAGCTGGGATGGTCCACATAGGCGTCGCCGCAGATGTAGACAAAGTCGCACTGGTCCCAGCCGCGTGCATCCATGTCGGCTCGACTGACGGGGAGGAATTTATCGCGGCCCGGGCGCCAGGGGCGGGCGGGCGTCGCTTGGGAATGCTTGGTGCGGGCGACCGTGGCCTGCGCCTTGCCGCCGCGCTTTTGCTGCTGGCCCTGTTTGCCCTGCTGACTGCGCTGGTTGTTCTGAGCGTGCTGAGGCTTTTTTGCCACGATCCCTCCCGGTGTCTGTATGCTGCACGTAATTGTAACCAGTCTTTTTGGGACGGGGCTAAAAAGACTGGGGGAGTACATGAGCTGGGGGATCGGCGCGTCGATACGGGGATCGTTTGTTTCCAGACTGTGTATCTGCGCGTTGGAGAACCCGTCTCGCGCGCACGCCATGTTGTCAATGGGTTACAGTATGAACGGCGGTTATGTTTCCGCCAACGCACGAGAGAGTCGTCAACAAGGAGGATGCACGACGATGCAGCGTGCCAAACAGATATCGGAGTCTATTGAGCTGGGCATCATCTTGGCGCTCGCCGGTGGCTTTATGGACGTGTATTCGTACATTGGGCGCGACCATGTTTTCGCCAACGCGCAGACGGGCAACATCCTGCTCGTGGGTGTAAGCATCTCGGAGGGCAACTGGCAGCTGGCGGGACGCTATTTCTTCCCCGTGGTGTCGTATGCCGTCTTCATTTTGCTTGAGGACCTGGTTCAGGAGCGGATTGGCAGCGTGAGTGACTGGAGCCAGGTGACGGGGGTTTTTGAAGCT